>NZ_JACJQS010000013.1:0-111594 GCF_014696755.1 Anabaena sp. FACHB-1391
TAATATCTAATTGCCATTCTGGAAGTTCTTGAAGGCGATAATCTAAATAATGTTGAGAAAATAAGGGTTTATTTGTGTTTTTTGTATTTGTCATGATTGGAAATCGAAAAAATATATAGATGGGGATATTTTATCCTAGATATAACCCGCCCAAAAATAAACTTCCGGGCTAATAACCAAAGTCCGTTAAAAAGGACTAGAAATTTCTTTTATTCGTCTAAATACGACTATCGCTATTAGAGTCAGAATTAAATTAATTTTGATAGCGCAGTTATTTTAATTAAGTCCTATACTCAATTATATCGCCTCCAATTCTAACACAAATTAACACAAATTAACACAAATTAACACAAATCCATGCTGGGCAACAAACAGGAAAAAAATCAAAGATATTTACAGCAATTTTCATTTATTTATGCCACAATCTAAATTAATCTACTTATTTGCGCCTTTGTGTCTTAGCGCGAAATTTTGATTAAAACGTGGTTCATTAACCTAAAAATGGCCGTAACTGCAACTTCTCTTGTTTGCGTCTGGATCATCTCTGGCTGAGACCAATTCATTTTTTTAACCAAACTAGACTGAGAAAATTATGTTAACATCTGCAATTAACAATCAAAATGCAAATCCTATCCAATTAATCAAAGAAGGTGTAGCTATAAGCGATCGCTCTCACTGGGGTCGTATCCGTGTTTCTGATGATGACAGATTACGCTTTTTACACAATCAAAGCACAAATAATTTTCAAGTCCTCAAACCCGGTCAGGGCTGCGATACTGTCATGGTGACATCTACAGCCCGGACGATTGATTTAGTCACTAGTTATGTATTAGATGATGCTGTTTTGCTCCTAGTTTCCCCTAACCGTCGTCAGCTAATCATGCAATGGTTAGATCGTTATATCTTCTTTGCAGATCAGGTCAAATTAACTGATATTACCGCAGAAACGGCAACTTTTACCCTGATGGGACCCCAAAGCCATGGTATTGTCGAAAAATTGGGAGCTGGTGATTTAATTGGTCAACCAGATGGTAATTTCATATCAATAGATGGAGTAATAGTTGCTGTTGGTAGCGGCTTGGCTACACCGGGATATACTCTAATTTTACCAGTCACAAAAAAAGAAATATTGTGGAATAAAATCCTGAGTTATGGTGCTGGAGAAGTAAGCGATCGCGCATGGGAAATGTTACGAATAGTACAAGGTCGTCCCGCTCCAGATGCCGAACTTACGGATGATTATAACCCCTTAGAAGTTGGTTTATGGCAGACAATTTCCTTTAACAAAGGTTGTTATATCGGCCAAGAAACCATTGCCAGATTGAATACATACAAAGGTGTAAAACAATACCTTTGGGGTATTCATCTCCATGGTGCGGCTGAACCAGAAACAATCATCACCATTGGTGATGAAAAAGTAGGTAAACTCACCAGCTATACAACCACCCCGGATGGTCATTTTGGACTAGGTTACATCAGAAGTAAAGCTGGTGGAGTCGGTTTAAAAGTGCAAATTGGGGAAACAGAGGGAGAAATAGTGGCTATTCCCTTTGTTTCTCACGAATATCCCTTGAATAACGGGTAATTAACCAACTTAATCCTAAATTCTCCATAGCAAGCTACACAGAATCATCAATGAATTAATCCTGATATTTTATACAGCTTCATCCATTTCCTCTACCCCGACAAAATTCATCTATCCAAGAAGGTAAACTACTGCTAGGATGAGACGTAGTAAAGAGAATATTTTGGCTGGGAATTTTGGAGATTTCAGTAGCTATTTGTTCCCTTTCCACGGGAACAGGTAGCCTAACTAAAGAATGATCATAAACTGGCGTGGCCACTGCAACCACTGAAACACCCGTATTCATTTTCAATAACACTTGTTTGCGTTCTTTAGCTACAGATAAATCTGTCAATGGGATACGAATAGGAGAGGTACTAACAATCTCATTTTTCGCTGTAGAACGCTGAGATTTCAAGCTATTTAATTCCTGTTCAGGATTGAAGTGTAAACCTAAAGCCGCAATTATTTGATCAGGATTATTATTTAAATCCAAAATAAAAGGCAGGATTTTTTTTAACTCTGATTCTAAAATAGATAAAGTGGCGATTATGTAACCCGAAGAAGGACGACGTATACCATCATAATCTTTCCAAATTCGCATTTTAACTAGCCAAGAACGATTTTGTTCATAATAACTCAGCCACTTAATTTTTAATGATTGACGTAGATGCTCAATATCCATTTATTCCCTCCTTTCTAATTTGCACCTGACAGAATTTATATATTTTCAGTAATTTTTATCCGTTCTATAAAACTTACCCAAAATTACCAGAGTCTATAGGACTTAGCCCTGAAGAATGTTCCCATAGCCTCTCAAACATAAGACTAAAATCCTGACTACGATCTCATATATTAAGCTGTTATGCAGCTAAATTGTACAATCCTAATCTGGCTAAATCTTCTGGTGCGGGCATCCTGCCCGCTATAATTATACAAGTTAAATGCAGTACAGATGATGCCAGTTGCGTAGTAATTCCGCCATTATGCAGCGCTAAAAATCTTAATTAATCATCAGTCCTTTACTTGCTAACCATTCACTATTAAATATGCGTGATTGATAGCGAGAACCACTATCACACAAGATAGTAACAATAGTATGTCCAGGTCCTAATTGTTTGGCTAAAGCCACAGCCGCAGCCACATTAATCCCTGTTGAACCACCCATTAATAAACCATCTTTTTTTAATAGTTGATAAACGACACGCAAGGCCTCTAAATCATCAATTTGGATAGCATCATCAATAGGCGCGCCTTCCATATTAGCTGTAATTCTGCTATTACCAATACCTTCAGTAATGGAATTACCTTCTATTTTGATTTCCCCGGTTTTGATATAACTGTATAGTCCACTACCCAAAGGGTCAGCAACCACACATTTAACGCCGGGATTTTGCTCTTTTAAGTACATAGCCACACCTGCATAAGTACCACCCGTACCAGTCGCCGCTACCCAGCCGTCTATTTTACCATCTGTCTGTTGCCAAATCTCTCTACCTGTGGTTTGATAATGGGCAAGACGATTAGCTAAATTGTCAAACTGATTAGCCCATAAGGCGTTTTCCATTTCTGCTGCAATTCTCCCAGATAGTTTGACGTAATTATGAGGATCTTTGTAAGGTACAGCAGGAACAGGACGAACTTCCGCACCCAAGGTAGTTAAAGCATCTATTTTTTCTTGAGATTGGGTGTTGGGAATAATAATCAAACATTTGTAACCCTTGACATTGCAGATATGCGCCAGTCCAATTCCCGTATTTCCCGCAGTCCCTTCGACTACTGTACCACCAGGTTTGAGCAGTCCTTTTTTTTCCGCATCTTCGATGATGTAAAGCGCAGCCCGATCTTTTACAGAACCACCAGGGTTTAGAAATTCCGCTTTGGCTAAGATATCACAACCTGTTTCTTCACTAAAACTGTTTAAGCGAATTAGTGGTGTGTTCCCAATTGTACCGACAAATCCATTTTTGGTATCCATATTGAATTTACTTGATTTCTTCCCAATTAAATTTTGACATTGATTGAGTGAGAGTTGGGGAAATAGAGTTTTTGATTTTATATAGGACTTCAGCAGGTGTCACAAAAAACTATATTTTTATATTTTTTTGTCTGTAGTCCGGGCTTTAACCCTGAGCATATTCCCCAAGTTACCCGCAAACACTTAGGAGATCATCCTATTTGTGTAAGTCCTTTCATACTGCAATCTCTAGTATTTGGGTAGATTCATCATTTTATATTTCATAATACCAAATATCTTCTTGTTTCACTATAATCCGGTGCTGAGAAAGTCTATTAATTAGTCCTTCCTGTTCTAATTGTCCTAATATACGAGTGATGGTTACACGAGTGGAATTGATCAGTATTGCTAAGTCTTCATGAGTTAAAGGCATATCAATTAATCTTCCTGCTTGTACTTCTGAACCAAATTTTTTTGATAACCATGCTAATAATCGTATCAACATGGTTTCTACTTTTTTGTGACTGCGAATTACCATTAATTCTTCCGCTTTTTGAATGTGATTAAGCAAAGTATTTGTCAGTTGCGTCCAATCCTCTACAGGTATAATAATCGCTTCTACCTTGCTTAAACACTCTATCTGATAAGGTTTCATTGTTGATAGCATTTCCCCAACTAGATCCCCCGGCCCCCATAATCCTAAAGCTACTGTCGTTCCATCTTCTAAATAAGTATAAGTTATGACAAATCCTGCTTCTATTTGCCATAAAGCATTCTTTTTACTCGGCAATAAAGATCGCCTGGTAAAATGTTGTTGGCTATTGTGAGTAGCTGTTTGCGCTAGACTTGTGTATAATGACATCAGTATCTATATTACTTTTCTCCGATACAGTAACCGTATTATAGATAGATCTGGTAATAAAAAGCTATTGTCTAGAAATTTCTATAATTTCTATTTAATTGTTCCATTTAATTGTGCCGGTTTCTCACCCGTGCAGGACTACCTGTAGGAATTGCAGCAATTAATTTTTGCGTGTATTCTTCTTTTGGTTCAAGATAAATACTTTCAGATGTACCTGATTCTACAATTTTCCCTTGATTCATGACTAAAATGCGATCGCTCAAAAATTTCACTACACTTAAATCATGGGAAATAAAGATATAAGTGAGTTGAAAATCTTCTTGTAATTCTTTCAATAAGTTTAAAACCTGCGCTTGTACAGAAACGTCTAAAGCTGAAACTGACTCATCACAAATAATAAACTTAGGATTCAAAGCTAAAGCGCGGGCAATACAAACCCGTTGACGTTGACCACCGGAAAATTGATGAGGATATTTTTTCATATCATCCGCACTTAAACCCACCCTTACCAAAAGTTCCACTACCCTAGCTTGTTGCTGTTGTTTTGACTTACCCACACCATGAATTAACAGCGGTTCTATAATCGCTTCCCCAATTTTTATCCGGGGGTTGAGGGAACTAAAAGGATTTTGGAAAATAATTTGCATTTCCCGTCGTAAGTGCTGCAAAGTTTTCCCAGTTGAATGGGTAATATCTTGTCCATCAAATAATATTTTACCGCTCATGGGTTCGATTAGTCGCAGCAAGGTTCTACCCAAAGTAGTTTTACCACAACCCGATTCTCCCACCAATCCCAAGGTTTCTCCAGGAAAAACATCAAAGGAAACCCCATTTACAGCTTTATGGTAGCGTTTTGTTTCTCCAAATACTCCCCGCACAGGGAAACCTACCTCTAAGTTCCGCACGGTTAATAGCGGTTGTTTGGCACTAATATTTGCCAGTCTTTCCTGAAATTCTTTCTTAGTAATTTCCGCTGGTTTAACTGGTTCTTTAGCCTTAATTGTGACTTCTCCCCACTCATTTTTGACTACACTCATGTAGTCAGAAACAGTTAGGAGTTTGCGGGGACGATGGTTAAGGCTGGGACGACAAGCTACAAGTCCTTTAGTATAAGGATGTTGGGGGTGATTAAAAATTTGTGCGGCTGCTCCATATTCGACTATTTTACCTTGATACATTACCGCTACTTGGTCAGTAATTTCCGAAATTAATCCCAAGTCATGACTAATAAAAATCATAGCCATATTGCGACTTTTTTGTAATTCAGACAACAATTCTAAAATTGTTGCTTGTACAGTCACATCTAAAGCTGTAGTTGGTTCATCCGCAACTAACACAGAAGGATTACAAGAAATTGCCATAGCAATCATAACCCGTTGTAACTGCCCCCCTGACAATTGATGAGGGTAGCGATCTAGCATTGCTTCTTTATGCTGCTTTATTAATTGTGCTAATTTAAAACTGTCCAGTGCAGATAAATCATAATTAAGATACTGTTGTTGAATTTGCTCATCACTAGGTAAGAGTTTAACCTCTTGTAAACCAGCGATCGCAATTGCTTTGGCTTGAATTGCATTCACATTTTGATGACGCATAATTGCCTCTTGCAATTGAAACCCAATAGTATAAACTGGATTTAAAGAACTCATTGGTTCTTGAAAAATCATAGCAATATCACCACCTCGATAAAGCTGCATTTCTTGAGGTGGTAAAGCTAATAAATCCAGCGGTTGGCCATTGGTTGGAGAAAACCAAATTTCCCCCCCACTAGCTTTACCCGGATATGACAACAAACCCATAATTGCTAAAGCTGTCACTGACTTTCCACTTCCCGACTCTCCCACTATACCTAGAGTCTCACCCTGATGTAACCGAAAGCTAATACCATCTACGGCTTTAACCTTCCTGCTATCACTAATAAATTCAACTTGTAGATTACGAACCTCTAGCACTATTTCTTTCATATTATCAATTACCAAAAAATTTACAATTTACCTAAAATATCAGCTAATAAATATCCCGGAAGTTTAGACAAAGCTAAATTTTGTCCTTGAATGCCTAACTCATTATGGAAAGTCCGAATTATTTTAATAATGTGGTTGATGGTTATTTGATAATTTTCTGTTTGTTTACTAAATCCATTTAGGGCTTGTAAATGATTTTCTAAAGCAACTTCTAAATGTCGAGAAAGCATTTTTTTATCTCCATTAAAACCCACATTGGTAACTAAATAATAATTAGCTATTCCCAAAGTATTATGTGTCAACCACAAATCAAAACTTAAATTTATATTAGTTAATGAGTGAGCAGTATTCACAGCTTCTTCATAAGAATTAATACATAACTTAATAAATTTTTGTTGATCTTCCTTTGTTGTTGTCCGCTGATTTGCTAGATGCCAGTAAGCGATACCGAGATTATTTTGAGTAGCAGCATAAGCATGGGGTGAATTTGTTGATGTTCGATATTTTAGCACTTCAGTGTAAATCTGAATCGCTAATTGGAGATTTTCCGTTGGTTGTTCATATTGAGAAAGATTCCAATAAGCCGTACCAATGTTATTTTGAATCATCCCATATTTTAGGGGTTCATCTGTCGGTTGATAGTGAACAACGGCTAATTTATAAGCAGCGATCGCTTTTTTAATATGTTCTACAGGCCGATTATACTGCCCTAAATGCCAGTAAGCTGTACCTAAGTTATTCTGACAAGCAGCATATTTTAAAGGTTCTATTTCCTCCTGTCGGTAACGAAGTGCTTCATGGTAAGCCATAACCGCCAAATTCCAGTTTTCCACTGGTTCAGAAAACCTGGCCAAATCACCATAAGCCGCTCCCAAGTTATTTTGGATACGAGCATAAGTTTCTGGTTGAGTATCACCCGTAATTAGCTTCAGTGCTAATTTATAAAAATCTATACCTTGCTGAATATAAATTTTCGCTTCTTCTGAATTATCACGGATGCGGTGCAACATCCAATAAAGTGTCCCCAAATCATTCAAAATATCTGGAATTTGTGGAGAACTTTCATCATAGGTAACCGCTTCCTGATAAGCGAGAATTGCTATCATTAAGTTTTGGAGAGTTGCTTGTCCTTGCTCAATGCGCGAGCGATATAAATTACCCAAACTTTGATAAGCAATAGCGAAGCACTCACCAGGAATTGCTAACTCATTTCCCCTGGCATTTTCAATGTGTAATTGCTCAATTTCCCATAATATTTGTTGTGTTTGTCCGCTATCATCAGTATTTAGTGTTTCTTTGATTAATCCATGTAATTCCTGATTAATATGAGATAAAGAAGCAAAACTTTGCTCAGTGGTTATTTCAGAAGCTTGAGCAGGAGATTTTTCAGGTATTTGTGTTAGTAAATTTTCGTTTTTAGTTGCAGATAAATCTGGTTGATTTGTTTGTCTGATGTCTTTATAAATTTCCTCTTCATCAACAAATAAATCCTGCAAATTTTCCCCATCTAAACGGACAGAATCTGCGAAATCCTCTGCATAAACTCTATTATCTACAGTTGGTGTCGGTTCTCCGGCAAATATAAATACACCAGTTCGACAATGCCAAAATTTGGGTGCTGATTGCTGAATTGCCGATAACCAAGGACGAGAAACCCAAAATAACAAACTGGATTCTAAAAAACTACTCGATTCCTGACCCGATAGATATGCTTCACTTAGTCTGAGATAATTCAAGAATAACCGTTGTACTGCTACTGGTTCTTTAGTCAGCATTTCTACCCCCACAATCTGAAATCCTGGGGTTGGTAAAGGACGGCCAGAATTATTTTTTGAACCTCCCACAATGGGGGGTGGATAATTAACTAACCATTGATTTATTTGCGCTATGGGATTGGGATCACTGACATTTAATCGCCAAGTGACTAATCTTGGATAAGCTTGAGTGCTAAACTCTTCTCTATTCTCTTGCTGATAGAGGATATTTCCCACTGGATAAGCTAAGAGTGAGTGTAAACGCGCTGCTATGCGATTTCTTAACTTTAAATCGTCACATATAGCAAATAGAATTTGTCTACGCAAACCCAGGCTCAGGGACAGCTTTAGGCGTTGATAGACTTGCTGATTCTTAATATTTTTTGTGTGTAGAGTTTCATTCACGCTTCTATGTATTTGGCTTTGAGCCCTTTTTTCTGTATACATCCTGACTGAATAAATTCATTGAATATTAATGTCACATCTGACGATGTTGATTTTCACCAAGGACAGCAAGTATCTTCTTGCGGGTAATGTTAGCTAATGCCTCCGGCACGCTACCGGGAATGTCAATGTTTAAGATCCGTAAATATGCAAAGGATACCGATTTAACCCTAACAAGCCTGTCTAATCGTCTGGTTCTAGAGTAGAGAACCAGCTTCTTATCCTACTCCCTCGTAGGTCTTTAACTCTGGTCTTTAACCTAGTCAGTCAATCAGATGTGGGCGATTTTCCCCGCCTTTAGGTCTGGGGTTTCTAACTGAGATATTTTCTTTTTCAGGATTAATTAAGGTTTTCCGGCTAGATCGAAGTTTAAAAAATATAACTATACTTGCTATCGTTCCATCTTAACAAAAAATCAGGCTCTTTGTGAAAGCAAGAACCTGAGATCAAGAAAAGTTAAAATTTATAAAAGTTCTACAATCAACCGACATTGGAAACAGTAAAGGCCACAAAAACTACTCCCCCAACTAAAAGCGCCGCCGCAATTCCTAAGATAATATAATTACGCTTTTGAGCGTTCGTTGGCGGTTCCGCTTGATAAACCTTGGGTTCTTTGGGGAAATTATTAAGACGGCCGCCTTCTTCCGTTGTATAGGGCATAAAGTTATTCCTTGTTATCTTCTTTTACTTAATGTTACACAAATTTGACATTACTCTCTTGACGCTCCCTGCCCTATAGAGGGACGGGGATTCTTGTTTCAACGAGCAACCTTACCCAAACTTGTTACCAAGTCTGGGTAGAGGGTCGTCTCTCCACAAGCGTTAAAAGTTCCGGTGCGCCCCACCGTACTTAGATCATAGCCAGTTTGTTTTAGTGCTTTTGCTAGTATATTTATTGCAGCATTGTGGTCACGGTCAAGAATACACCCACATTTACAAACATGAGTTCTAACTGAAAGTGATTTTTTAACTATTTCTCCACAACTAGAACAATTTTGAGAAGTATATTGAGGTGCAACTGGTACAACCACACGCCCATAAACTTTACCAAAATATTCTAACCATTGAGTAAACAATGACCAACCAGCATCACTAATTGACTTGGCTAATTTGCTATTTTTAACCATATTTTTCACTTGCAGTTTTTCAAACGCCACTAAATCGTTAGATCTAACTACGCACAATGCTGTTTTCACAGCAAAGTCTTGACGTTGACGTGATACTTGCAAGTGTTTTCTACCAAGACGGTTAATAGCTTTTTTACGATTATTAGAACCTTTATTTTTACGACTAACTTTTTTTTGTAATCGTTTTAAAGATTTTTCTGATTTCCGCAAATATCTAGGATTATCAATTTTATCCCCTTGAGAATCAGTGTAGAAACTGTTAAGACCAACATCTAAACCAACGATTTTACCTGTGGCATTGATGTCAATATTCCGTTCTGCATCTACACAAAACTGGATATAGTAACCGTCAGAACGTTTAACTATTCTGATTCTTTTGATTTGCTTAATCTGGTAAAAATGTAAATCCCAAGTTCCAATTAATTTCAACTGACCAATACCACATTTGTCTATGAAAGTAATGTGCTTACAGTCATCTAAAAGTTTCCATCCACCGGTTTTATATTCAACTGAACGGTTATTTTTTTGAAATCTGGGATAACCCTTTTTACCTGGAACTTTTGCCTTACAATTATCAAAAAATCTTTTAATTGCAAAAGCAGTTCTCTCGGCTGCACTCTGTCTAGCCATTGAGTTTAATTTATCAGCAAAATCAAATTCATTAGCTAGTACCGCAGTGTATTTATTTAGGTCGTAGGGTTTAACATTTTGATTGTCCATCCAAAAGCGCAAACACTTATTACGGATGAACTGAGTTATCCGTATAGCCTCATCAATTTTTTGATATTGCTGCTTTGTGCCTTTGGCTTTAAATTCAAAAACAATCATCTTTTATTCCCAATCCCGACCTATTTTGAGTATAATATACTTTAGGGAATTAGTCAATACCTAATGGTAAAAATGAAACTACCCTCTCTCACGATTAAGCTGCGATATCCCTTGGAGGGTGTTTAATTTTTACCCGCCTTACATCCCCACCCTGTAGAGGGATGGGGTATTACGGCGTTTTCTGATAAAAGTAGATAAATAGTTAAATAAGTTAAATGATTTAAAATTTCTGTCTCAGGACTTACGCAAAAAGAACTGAAAGTAGGGGTAATTCATGAATTACCCCTACGCAAGAATAAGGTGTTCAGCCACATCTTACGTAAGTTCTATGTCTATGATTTTCGATATTTGACCCACTAATAGACATCTGGAGGTAAAGGGACAATTCATAAATTTCCCCCGCCGGGTTTTTATGTCCCGGACATTTAATTTTCCCCAGATGTCTAGTAAAACTTTAACCTTTAATTAGTGTACCGCACGGATAAGTAGCCGTTTTTTGCTGACTAATCTCACTCACAGGCTGATCCTTAGCCGCTAAATAATCTTTTTGCAATGTATCTAATAAAGTTTGACGTTCATCATACAACCGCTTCAAGGAACGAGGTAGACATTGATTTAAGACATAAGCTGTCACCAAAGGTAAAGCAATTGTACTATCAGTATAACAAACAATGGCACTAGGTAATTCATCGGGATCAATTTTACCCCAACTCACAGCTTCAGCAGGAGTCGCCCCAGATAAACCACCAGTATCAGGACGTGCATCAGTAAACTGAACAAAGAAATCATGTCCCCGTTCTTCCAAACCTAACACCTCGTGTATTTGCGGTTGTGTTTGTAATAAAAAGTTTTTAGGACTACCACCACCAATAATTACCGCCGCACTTGTACCATCATTTTCTCGCGCTCCATAAACAATTGCTGCGGTTTCATTGACATCAATAGCCGGATCTATTACTAGCTTTGAACCTTCTAAAGCCAAAGCGGCCACATTCATACCGATAGAACTATCACCGGGAGAAGAAGTATAAATAGGTACACTATACTCATAAGCCGTCGCCAATAAACAGGAATTTTTCACCCCCAATTGCTGTTCTATTTCCCACACGCACTTACCCAGTAAATAATGAAATTCCGCCGTTCCCATCCGCTTTTGGAAAGGTTCGGCTTGGAGAACTTTACGGATAAAAGCGTCAGTTTCTAGCAGTACATCGTAACCAAAAATTATATCATAAATTCTGATTGTCCCTTCTTCCCGCAATTTGACATCATCTAAAAAAGGACTACCAGCAAATAGTTCAAAACCCAAACCATAATGCATATCATGATAAAGATTCGCACCCGTGCAAATCATCCAGTCAATAAAACCATTGCGAATTAAGGGCGCAAGAGCAGAAACCCCAAAACCTGCCGGTGTCATAGCCCCAGACAGGCTAACTCCTACGGTGACACCCTCTTGAAACACTTCCTTAGTCAGCAGTTGACAGGCTTCCCGCAACCGGGCTGAGTTGTAGGCGGTAAAATAGGTATCAATCAAGTCAACCACGCTAACATTGTTAGATATGGGAGTAGGTGCAATTTTCTTACCTTGTTTTTGTGACATTTTTGAGGAATCCTGAATACTAAATATGCCGAATATAATGTTATCGTATTTGTACGGAAGTTCCTAAAATGTTATTTAGCGATATGAGTTAGGGACAATCCTTAATGGTATACCGAAGGATTAATGCAGTTTTGTATTTCTATTATTTGCTATTATTAAAGACAACTAACTGGTTATTAATTATGGCACAAGCTTTAGTGAGTCTCTCTGAGGAAATTCCATCCCAACCCCCACCATTGGAATTTACCACTGATGGTGTGATTAGGATAGGTAAAACTCGTATAACACTCGATACGGTAATTGCTGTTTTTAAACAAGGAACAACAGCAGAAGAAATTGCTTATCGTTATCCATCCCTTAAACTTGCTGATATTTATGCTACCATTGCCTTCTATCTCAATCATCAACAAGAAGTGGAAGTCTATTTACAACAAAGACAGCAACAAGCACAGGAAATTCGTAAAATAAATGAGGCCAGATTTGACCCCCAAGGGTTGCGTGATAGATTGCTGACGCGGAAAGCAGAACAAGAAGTATGTTGAAACTGCTTGCTGATGAGAATTTTGATAATACTATTGTGAGCGGATTGTTACGACGTAACCCAAATATTGATATTTCTACTTTAATTGTTAGCACACCAGATACTTGTGGTGGTTGTCCGCGAATTGCTGATACTCGCATTACTGTTCAGTATATTGTCAATGAAATTAAATCTGGTATGACCCCAGAAGAAATTATTGAAGATAAGCCTTATTTGACAATTGCAGGTATTTACACGGCGTTGGCTTATTATTATGCTAATAAGGAATCACTAAATATTGAATTTACTCAATATCAAGAAGAATGTCAACGACTCGAAGCAGAATATAAAACAAATTATTTCAGATCGTAGCTAACAGAATTTATGTGATTTCTAGTCTATCATAACTAATGAATTTGTCAAAACACAAAAATTATACTTCATGCTCTTAGTCTTAACAGTTATTTATCAACAGGGTTTATGAAAAGCGACACACCAGAAGAATTAAATCCAGATCCAGAAATTTCCCGTTTAATTGATGAGGTAATATCATCCTCACAAACTGATGAAAAATACCGTCAAAAAATGCAGCGACGGAAAGAAATTCAAGACCAAAGAATAGCTAAAGCCATACCCGAAAAAGGCTTAATTATCGTCAATACTGGTCATGGAAAAGGTAAAACTACAGCGGCTTTAGGAATGGTTTTGAGATCCCTTGGTCATGGACATAAAGTAGCCATAGTTCAATTTATTAAAGGGGCGTGGGAACCAGCAGAAAAACGCGCTTTTAGCCATTGGGAAAACCAACTAGAATTTCATGCAATGGGAGAAGGCTTTACATGGGAAACTCAAGATCGTGATCGGGATTTGGATAAAGCGGCTGCTGCTTGGGAAAAATCCTTAGAATTTATCAAAAATCCCGATTTTAAATTAGTGCTTTTAGATGAAATTAATATTGCTTTGAAAATGGGTTATTTACAAGTTGAACAAGTATTAGCAGGTTTAGCTCAAAAACCACCGGAAAAGCACGTAATTCTCACGGGAAGAGGCGCACCACCCGCATTAATTGAAAAGGCTGACTTAGTCACTGAAATGACATTAATTAAACATCCTTTTAAGGATCAAGGTGTAAAGGCACAAGCAGGAATTGAGTATTAAGAATTAATACCGTAATTTGTATTGGTGATAGATATTTGATGATATTAAATAATTAAATAATATATCTATCACCGATTTATTAATTACCTAAAACCATCGCTTCCCTGTTGACATATCTGTAAAATTTCCCTATCATTAGAACTTACATAACTCAACCGATGATAGTCTTTTAAAGTTACTGAATAAGGATAAGTTGTGAACTCATTTTCATTAATTTTAGGGATTGTACCTGTTGTCGCTACCCCTATTGTCCCGACTTCCCCAGGTAAAGTTCTCACCATCATAGCTAATTTTCCTGACTTAGCCAAACTACCCTGAAAACAAGTAAATTCAGATTGGGGAACATACAAAGCACCAATGATTTGATTTTGGCGTTTTTGAAAAACAATGTAACCCTCTTCTGATTTTCCATACAGATAAATACCATCTTGTTCTGGAAATTGGAGTTTTTCTTTTCTCCCTGATTTTATTGTATTTGTGGATAATTTTGTCGTATTTTTCCTGAATTTATTAGCAGATAATTGATAGGAATTAGCAGAATTATAAACTTGAGATTTTTCGGCTTTCTCCTGTTTTATTTCCCCAAGTCGTGATCTAATCAAATGTCCAGAATTAATCTCATTTTGATGATTATGTGATATATAATTAGTAGACAAAGTTACTGATGATAGTAGTTTTTGATGTTGTTGACTAGAATAAACAATACCTAAAACACCAACGGAAATAATCAAGCCAGTCAGGGGAAATTTTAGTTGGCTGGAAGTAATGAGTTTGGAAATATGATTAAGCATACGATTTCTCCTGTAACAAACTTAACCGTTGTTTTTTCGCCTCTTGGAATAATAACTAAATACTAATGATTAAAGATTCCCTCGAAAGTTTCATCTATATATTTTGACTTTAAATCATCAAAAAATCGCTATTTATAGAATTTTCGGGGATAATCTCAAATAATCATTATTTAATGAATTTACGCTTACTTTCATTAATTCATCCACTAGGGGGATGTAAAATTGAGCGAGATTTGAGACCTTTTTACTTTGTCATTGTCATTGTCTGTTTTTCAGTGATCAATAATACGTTTTATTTTTTTTATGACCATTTGAGAACAAATTATCCAAACATCTTGTGATCAAACCTTCTTCATTCCTTAACTTCTCAATAAATACAAGGACTAATTCACATATTGCCCGCAATACAAAAAAAATTACCCCCTGAGTTCAGGAGGCATATATCCAATTAGGATGATTGAAAACACGCTCTTGCGCGTTCATATTTCTAACTAGCAACGTATTCCTTAACATTAGCGCGGCGACGACGTAAATGTGCGAGGGCTTGATGCTCCAATTGACGCACTCGTTCCCGACTGAGGTTTAACCGTTCTCCAACTTTCGCTAAAGACATTTCATTTCCGTCTTCTAAACCAAAGCGTAAAGCTACAACTTGACGCTGTTGGAGTGTGAGTTCAGCCAGCAGGTTATTCAAGTCCTGACGGAGAAATTCCTGGGTGGTATAATACTCAGGGGAAGGACCATCATCTTCCAACATTTCTTGTAACTCAGTATCTTGGTTATCACCAACACGCACATCTAAAGAAACTGGTTGACGCGCCATATTCAGATATTCACGAATTTGAGCGGGTTCTAACTCCAATTCTTGAGCAATTTCGACTGGTGTTGGCGACCTTCCTAGTTTTTGCGCCAATTCCCGCTGAACTTTTTTAATTTTGTTCAATTTCTCAGTAATATGAATTGGTAAACGGATAGTCCGACCTTGTTGGGCGATCGCCCTGGTAATTGCTTGACGAATCCACCAGTAAGCATAGGTTGAGAACTTATAACCTCGTGTAGGATCAAATTTTTCTACACCTCGTTCTAACCCCAAAGTCCCTTCCTGAATTAAATCCAGAAATTCCATATTTCGCTTTTGATATTTTTTCGCAATAGCTACAACCAAGCGCAAATTGGCTTCAATCATTTTTTGCTTGGCTCGTCTACCTTGTACCATGAGATGATTTAATTCTGTTTCTGAATGGTTAACATGGGCAGCCCATTCTGCTAAACTGGGTTCATGATCAATTTCCTTGCGTAAAGCTTCCTTAGCTTCTAGTATTACCATCATTTGCTGTACTTGCTTACCGTAAACAATTTCCTGTTCACGGCTTAACAAAGGTACACGGCCAATTTCCCGTAGATAAGTCCGCACCATATCAGCCGTAAATTTAGCATTGATATTTTCTGTATGATTTTTAACGGTAGACATTGTTGTTTTTATCCTCTACTTTTTAAACATAATCAATATTTTTTTCAACCAAGGTAATTCCGGTAATTTTTAAGCTGACAACCTCACAATCTGATAATATATTCTGACAATATATATTACTGCTGATGGCAAGTTACCATTATTCATTACATTGATCAAGATATTACCAGGGCGTTACTATTGCAAGTAAGATTACAGATATTCCCACCTCCCCTTAATTTTGGACTCTTAGCAAGACATTTGTTTGGTCAGTTTCAAAAATTCTTCTTTTTTTATCTAGTATTTGTCTGAAAAAACAGAATCACTATGTGTCTACTTTCGTATCATATTCCCACCAAGAGCGTCAATGGTAAAGTTCACGAATAATAAATTTTGCAGTTACTCTAAGTCAAAATGTTGATGACAATTTTACCTTAACTTTCAAAAATTATGTGGCATATCCATGGTGACGCAAAAACCTCCCTTCAAGTTGCTTTCAAGTGGCCGGATAACCGAACTTGATTTATTTAGATTATGCAGGGATTTTATGAAGTTATCCGTTGTCCGTTGTCCGTTGTCCGCTGTTAATTTAACACTAAAAGCCTAAATCTGCTTTAGCTAATTCAGCAGCAGTGAATACTTCTTCATCTGACTTTTCTTCCCAAGCCATATCCCCAATTTCAGCGTAAAATGTGGTATCATAGGGACGGGTACGCACAACCACCGGCATAGGAACAGCGTGACCTAAAATCAAAGCCTGTTGTTTAGAGTCTAACTTAGCTAAGACCGAACGTAAACCCCCCCCACCGGATACACCCGTAAAAATAGCATCAATATCTTTCTCATCATTGAGCAAAGCCGTAATGCGAGTACCTATCTGGGACATAACTTCATTATCTATCCCTGATGGACGTTGATCAACTACCAAAAGTGTGACAAAATACTTCCGCAGTTCTCTAGCAATAGTTCCAAAAATCGTACTTTGGACAACTCCTGGGTCAAGAAAGCGGTGTGCTTCCTCTATTGTAATCATTAATGGTGTCGGCCGATCTAAAGGATTTTTACTTTGGAGAAATTTATCAGCTTTTCTGACATAATGCTCATGTATCCGTCTAGTGATCATATTTGTCACTAACATATATGAAAGCATATTTGACTGCGAACCAAATTCAATAACTACGTTTTTTCCCGCTTCTAAAGATTGAACTATATTTTTAACATAATTTTGCGGACAAGCACTACGCATATATTTTAAACTATCTAAACGTAATAGTTTACGCTGTAACGCCATAATTGAGCCTTTGTGTCCTCTTTTTTCTTCACAAAACATCTCAATATCTTCATTACTCATATTCAGCAATTGAATAATCCAAGATTTACCCAACTCGCTAAATAGAATATTAGCATTATCCAATGCCGCTTCTGAAAGTCCTAACTCACGATTACATAATTTAATATCTTCAACTTCTACCTGTTCATAACTAAGGTAGAGTTCTTGAGCGTCCCTAACACCTCGGCGTTTAGTCGAGTCTGGATCAAGGGTGTAAACTTCCACTTTTCCAGGAAATAACTGTTTTAAACCCTTCACAGTATTAACGTTTTTCCCTTCTGCGACTGCTTCCCAACCATATTCCGAGTGCATATCAAAAATCAAATTAACAGCCGCATTTTTACGAATCACACCAGCTAAAATTAAACGAGTGAGAAAAGATTTACCAGTACCAGATTTACCAAAAATACCATTACTCCGTTCCACAAAGCGATTCAAATCAATACAAATCGGCACATCCATATCTAATGGTTTACCGATAGAAAAGTTTTTACGTTGAGGATCATCTTCCCAACCAAAGACCTTACGAAAGTCGTCTTCGGTTGCTTCGTAAACTTGGCTAAAGTGACTAGGAATAGTTTTAACAGGTAATAATTCCATCGTCGTACTGGTTTGAGGTTGAAAGGATGCTAAACCCGTAAGCGATGGTATAAAAGAATTAGGGGATTTACCATTGGTGGAAAAAAAAGGTTCTTGAGATTCGGGGGTAAACATCAACATTGGTGCTAAGTTGATCATTCCATAAGTACCGCTACCGGCTAATACCTCGCGCAAAAAACTATCTTCCCAATTGGGAGGACTAGCAATAATGCGGTCATTTGCAGTTCCTAAAGATACATCTGTTAGGAGACAGAAAAAACGAGAGCGCACCCCCTCTACCACGAGAAATTTACCTACCCGCATATCTTCTACGGAAATATCTGGGTGTAATCTTACTTCTAACCCTCCGGTCAGAGAACCTTCAATAACTGAACCTAATGGCTGTCCCCAATTCATGTTAATTTTATTACTTATCCGTTTTGACATACCTCCTCTTCCTTTCATGAGAGAGGATTCCCTAACGCTTTACCAATTCCTTAATCAATGTTAATGTTTGTAGGTGCATTTCCCCCCGGTGGTGTAATTCCTGGTAATGGCTTTCTAAATTGTGAGTAAATGCGATCGCGCCAGGCGAAAAATGCTTCATAATCGGGATTATCAGCTATACTAGACAATCCTTTCCCTCTGAGAGATACTGGTAAATCTAAGTAAGCACCTTCAGGAAACTTTAAAAGCATTGACAAACTAGCTACTGCTAAATCTGCTAAAGTTGGCTCATCACCTGTTAAATAGGGACTATCTGCCAATAATTGGGTAATAATTTCCAAATCTTGTTTTAACCCAATAATAGCCGCATTTACCGCATCCGTTGTCAAACCCACCCCAAAACCTAGTACAGATAGAAAATCACCAGGAACACCTTCGACCAAATTTCTGAGAATATCTGGGGTTGAAACTGGTAACAAGGCCTTACGGAAATTTTGGTCTTGACTAATAGCTGCAAAAAATGCCTTTCTCCCCTTAACACCTATTGACTCATCTGCCCAATCCTCCAATAATAAAGTCAAAGCCCGTTTTTTGGGTTCTGTTGGTATCAGCGGACTATCTGGGTATGTTGAGTCTAAATACTTAGCGATTTCCGTAGAATCGAAAATATATCTATTGCCATCTTTTAACACTGGTAATTGTTTTTGTCCAGTCAGTCTAAATAATTCCAGTTGTCCAATTCCCGGTGCAACTTCGATTTTGCGGTACTCTAACCCCTTATAATCAAGGATGAGACGGACTTTTTCGGAAAATTGAGATAGTTCCCACTGATATAGTTCTAGCATACCGTATATTTTCCAACTCGTTTGGTTATCAACTTGATAATTATATCTTGAGTTTTGA
Source organism: Anabaena sp. FACHB-1391 (assembly GCF_014696755.1). Taxonomy (NCBI): domain Bacteria; kingdom Bacillati; phylum Cyanobacteriota; class Cyanophyceae; order Nostocales; family Nostocaceae; genus Anabaena; species Anabaena sp. FACHB-1391. The sequence continues at coordinate 19,282 of NZ_JACJQS010000013.1, forward strand.
GAATTTTTCCTATTAATTAATATTTTTTTGCTTGATTCGCTGTCACTAAAGTTGAAAAATATTCAGCTTTTTCTGTGAACAGCTACCGCTAATTATATCATATCTTCTTGATTAATGAGATATTTTTCAGAAAAATACCCTTCAATTACAAATACAGGACTTATCTCTACATCTTGATAAGTCCCAAAATATTCAGAAATTGACTATGATCAATCCCAAAGGCTGGGTTTTTTTTATAACATAAGTTGATCGAATTTTTTAAAATCACATTTGCAGATAAATTGTATTTTCTAGTTGGCAAAACATTATAAGTCTTGATATAACTTGTAAGCAGTCAAGACAAAAAAAATTTATGAAGAGCAATTACGGCAAATTCGGCAAATTCAGCAAATTCAGCAAATTCAAATTATTAGCATTAGCCAAAATCCTTGGTATCATGGGATTAACCAGCACTAGTCTTTTGATGAGTATAGCATCTGAAGCAAAAGAAGTGCGTAATACCAAACCAAGTATTTTCAATGAACCGCTTTATAACCGTGGTAAACAACCAAGTGTTACCATACCTGTCACAAAACCCACCCAGCCAGCAACTGAAATTCCCACTGTTAAACCCACCCAGCCAGCAACTGAAATTCCCACTGTTAAACCCACCCCAACAACACCCATAACAGAAATCAAAGAAACCAGGAACTTAATAGTGTTAGCGAACGCCAATGGCTCATTTAAAACCCTCATTAAAGCCTTAACAGCAGCGGGACTCACTGACACTTTACAAGGAGATGGTCCTTTTACTATTTTTGCTCCTACAGATGCAGCATTTGCGAAACTACCACAAGATGCAGTACGAGATTTGTTAAAGCCAGAAAATAAAGAAATATTGCTACAGGTTTTAACCTATCACGTAGTATCCGGTAAAGTACTCTCCAGTGATTTGAAATCTGGAGAATTGAAGAGCTTACAAGGAGATCCTATTACTGTTAAAGTTGATACTAATGGAGTACAGGTAAATGACGCAAAGGTAACTAAAGCAGATATCCAAGGTAGCAACGGCGTTATTCATCAAATTGATACTTTGATTCTCCCTCCCAGTATATAGATTTTTGGATTTTTGGCGTTGCTGATTTGATGTATGAAAATGATTTTTGATCATACCTAAACCCTTGCAGAAACGTTCCATGGAACATATCTACACTTAAATTCATACTTGCTTTGAGAAACGCCAGATTTTTGTTATTTAATTTGTGAAAATCTCAAGGTTAAAATTCCCAATTGATCTAAAAAAAAGAGGATTTTACTTAACAGCAAAACCCAGGTTAAATATTATATATAATATCTAACCTGGGTTGTTTCAAAACCTAGTAATCAGACTAACGAGCTTTAGCGTTAGACTTTACTTCCGGTGTTTTTACTTCTTGAAGTAACTGCATTATCAATTGATCAAGCTTTTGCGCTACCTGTTCCTCTTGGTGTAAGTTTTGCTCTAACAATTCGACAACTTGATTTTGTCCCATTTGTTCCGCAACTTTAATCAAACGACGATAACAAGAAATTTCCATTTGTTCAATCTTGCTATGCCATTCTGCCAGTCCTAAGTCTACAATTTTGGGATTATCGGCTGCTAAAAGTGTAAATTTCTGACATTCACTAATTAAACCAGACGCAACATCACAGGTAATTCGTTGTGGTTTTTCTCCTAAAATATTTAACACCTGTTCTAAGTTTTTAATGTGCTGTTCAGTTTCTTGAATATGTGGCTCAATTACCGTCTTCAACTTATTATTTTGACAACATTGCCACATCATTTGCTGGGCTTCTAAGAAGCGATTTTCAGCATCAAACATGGTGTTTATCTCATAGATAAACTTCTGTTGCAAATTGGTGATTTTATTTGTAATTGGACGCTCGCTAAGTTGAACCATGATTATTCTCCTGATGAGATGAAACTAAACTGCATTTACCAGCCGTTTGATTAACTCTACTTCTACTTTCATTTATTCTCTTCTAACTAAAGACACAGTATAGGTCTGAAATATAATTTGGTTATTTAAATTATTTAAACTATCAGATCAAACTTGGGGAATAGGTCTATAATTTGTGTGATTAATTTGATCATTATTAATCAAGTTTTGCAAATATTTCCATATTTTAAAATACAAAGTAGAGTGCAAAAAGTAAGTGTAATCACTAAAATCACCAAAATCACCAAAATCACGGTTTAAACTTCCCCAATTGCGTTAAAGTAAAGATAAATTAAGAAAATGCTGTCAAAAAAATGGCTACTCTAAGTTTAGAATTAATTTCGACTCAGTTAGAAAGTCCCAATTTGCGCGATCGCATGATAGCTCTCGCTAGTTTACGTCATGTATCCGCTGATGATGCTGTACCTTTGATTAAAAAGGTTTTAGATGATGATTCCCTGCAAATGCGTTCCATGGCCATTTTTGCTCTAGGTATCAAAAAAACACCAGAGTGTTATTCTATTCTGGTGAAAATCCTGGAAACAGATCCAGATTATGGTATCCGTGCTGATGCGGCTGGAGCTTTAGGATATCTTGAAGATAACAGAGCCGTGGAGGTCTTATCACGAGCATTTTATGAAGATACAGATTGGTTAGTTAGGTTTAGTGCGGCTGTAGCTTTAGGTAATATTAAAGACCCCCGCGCCCATGATATTCTCATCCAGGCTCTAAATAGTACAGAAATAGTCATTCAACAAGCTGCTATTTCTGCTTTGGGAGAAATCCGAGATGTAGATTCTGTAACACATATTCTCCGTTTTGCTCAATCAGAAGATTGGTTAGTGCGTCAACGTCTCGCTGAAGCTTTAGGAAATTTACCCACACCTCAAAGTGTCTCAGCTTTAAAATATCTAGCAAAAGATAGTCATCACAACGTTGCTGAAGCGGCCAGGATTTCTCTGCAACAACTTGAGAAAACCAACAACCTGAGTTGAAATTAAAGTCTCTTCCTAGTTTTTAATAATAAAAGAGATTGTTAAAATTATGATGCGGGGTAACTTTATTTATGAACGTTGAAGAATTTTTTGAATTAAGTGCTGGAAAATGGTTTTCTCACCGCACTAGTCACCATTTAGCGTTTAAACAGTCAGAAGACGGTAAATCAGACATCCTCATTGAGATGTTAGCCGCTGATCATCCTGAAGTGATTAAACTGTGTCAACAGTATGAAATTGAGCCGCATACAGCCTCCTGTGGAGCCCGTGTCACCTGGAATGGGACAATGGAATGGGACGAGGAAAAACACGAGGGTTCGACGGTTTTAGCCACGGTTCCCAATGCAGATAACCCAAATGAAGGTAAATTACTGCGAGAAATGGGTTATGCGGAAAAAGCCCCCGTTGCTGGTAGCTATAAAATCGGTGATGATGGTGCTTTGACGCTGATTACTGAGTATGAAACTATGTGGTCTGAAGAGAGACTATGGTTTGCTAGTCCTAATTTGCGGATGCGAGTAAGTGTATTAAAGCGTTTTGGTGGTTTCAGTATGGCTTCCTTTACTTCTGAAATCCGTATGGGTAGTACAGATGCTTCTAAAAAGGCTACAGAAGCCGCTAATTCGCTAAAATCCTAAACTACAATATTGAGGCTGGTAATTGGTAATTGGTAATTGGTAATTGGTAATTGGTAATTGGTAATTGGTAATTGGTAATTGGTAATTGCCTTTTGCCTTTTGCTTTTTACCTTTTGATACTTTAAGTTTAATTTTTGTTAAATCTGCAATAAATTAGCCAAGAATTGGGGTAATGGTAACACAATCAACAACAATAAAACCATTGACATTAATCCCATAAAATCCCGTTTATTATCTAATTCAGTAACATCATTTAAAGCAGGTTCATCAGTTAAGGGAATGAATAATAAAATAATTGCCCACAATAAAAATTCCTCTCTAAGGAGCGAAAGTATTAGTAATGATAATCTGGCAACTTGGCCAATAATAACAGCAGTACGTTGTCCAAACATGGCATGAACAATGTGACCTCCATCTAATTGTCCGACCGGCATTAAATTTAAAGCCGTGACAATTAATCCTAAAAAACCTGCTACTGCAACTGGATGTAAATCAATAGCTGATTTTACAGTTAACTCACTTCCTAAAGCTAATTTGGAGAGTAAAGCTAATAAAATCGAATATTTAGGATTAAGTGCATTGGGGTTTAACATTCCGGTTTTTTCCGGTAAATCTACTATTTCTGAATTAGCTAAACCCCAGATTAATAAAGGTATAGTTACAATAAATCCTGCCAAAGGTCCAGCAATACTCACATCAAATAAAGCCTTACGGTGAGGTATGGGACTTCGCATTGTGATAAAAGCACCGAATGTTCCCAAGAAAAAAGGTACAGGAATAAAATAAGGTAATGTAGCGCGAATTTTATAGAATCTCGCTGTTAAATAATGTCCTAATTCATGAGTAGCTAAAATAGTCATTAAACCTAAAGCATAAGGTAAACCCTGAAAAAATAATGTGAAATCAGATTCTATTTGTGTGACTTGAAAACCCGCAATTTTCAAACCGACAAAAGTAGTACTAACTAAGGTTGCTATTAACAATACCAATGCTAACCCCGGTTGAGTAATATTTTCTGAATCTCGTTGGTTATTTTGTTTAGCTGCTTGAGAATTAGGAACTAAAACAAAGAAGGGTTTACCATTCATTCCTTCTTGAAATATAACTAAAAAGCGATCGCCAAATTCCTTTTCAATATTAGCCTTAATTTGTGCGTAAGCTGCACTAGCCATAGTTCGCAACTGTCCTCGACAAATAATTGCTTGGGGACGATATTCGATTTTTTGGATAAAATATACAGACCAGGGAAAACAAGTTCGCAATTGCGCTTCTTCTGCTAAGTCAATAGGACGAACTGGTGGTTTTTCTATTGTAGAATTAGGATAATTATTAGGATAATTATTAAGATAATTATTATTTGCTTGTTCTTGATTTTCTTGAGATTGATTTTCTCGATTTATAGGTAATTGTCTCCCTGAATTAAACAATACCCAGTACAACAATAAACAAATCACTGAGACCGAAATAATTAGGGCTGAGGGAGGTGCTTGTTTGACACCATATATCAGAGTCCAAGCAGTAGATATAAATGCTGGTGTCATTAAAACCAGCCACAATAACCACACAGGGGTTCTTGTAGCCCGTGCGACACTGTGTTGCATTAATAGATAAGTTAACAACCCCAGAACGAGGAAAAACCAGAATGTCATATTATGTTCACTATGTTTGATAGAATACCTTACCTGTAATTTCTATTAAAGATTCTGATGCTTAATTCCAGAACAAAAAGCTTATTTATTCCCCTTAACCGTCACCAATCTTACTGATAGATTCACTCTCAATGTCACAACACAAATAATTTAAACACTGGACTATTCTCCAGGGTCTTCTTATTTATACTATCGTAAATTTGACAGTATTTTATTTTTTGGATTATTTTTTGGATTATTTTTTGGAGAGGATTTATTTGCTAACCAATAAGACAAACCTTTATCAGCAAGCACTTCTAAAACTTTTCATTTTTTTATGCGAGACTGTACAGAATCATCAAATCCATTAATTCACATTAATTCATTAGTATTTATTTGTGTTCATCTGCGTTCATCTGCGTTCAATTATTCTTGAAGACTTATCTGATCGAGTTTCATCATAATTTAGTATGACGTGAATTAACAGATGAGGACTAAAGTCTGATCAGTATTCAGAACCTTAGTCCTCTCTTGCAGAAGCTACCCGAATAAAATATCGCCTCTCATCCCAACCATAAACAAAAAAGGATAATAAGGATAATAAGGATAATTTTGCGTCACATTTGGGTAAGTTTTGGAAAAATATCAATTACTTAAAAGTGCCATAGCTGCTTGATATTGAGCGTCTTTCACTGTACCAATTTGTTCGCGGTTGATAGGTTCTTGGGGAATAATTTGATCAGGCTTAATTCCCAATTTGTTAATATCTCGATGGTTAGGAGTTTCATATTTAGCAATTGTCACCGCTAAACCAGAACCGTCGGATAATTCAAACAGAGATTGAATTAAACCCTTACCAAAAGTCCTTTCCCCGACCAATTGAGCGCGATGATTGTCTTGTAATGCACCAGCTAAAATTTCGCTGGCGCTGGCCGTTCCCTGATTGACTAGAATGACTAAAGGATCTTCTGTCAAGGCCGGACCCCAGGCTTCATAACTTCCTTGAATGCCTTGGCGGTTGGCAGTATAAACGATTGTACCAGAATCCAACCATAAACGAGCGACTTCAATTCCAGCCTGTAAAAGTCCACCGGGATTATTTCTTAAATCAAGAATATAGGCGGAGGCGCCTTTTTCTTCTAAAATAGAAATAGCCTGTGCCAACTCCCTAACAGCATTAGCACTAAATTGACTTAAACGGACATAGCCAATCTTGCTTCCTGTAGGGGAAAATCGTAAATCAAATATAACAGGATTAAGAGCAATGCGATCGCGTACCAATACAACTTCCTGATCCCTTTCTCCTTCTCTACCAATTAAAAGCGTGATAACGCTTCCCAATGGTCCACGCATTCGCGCTGCCGCTTCATCAAGAGAGAGATTCTCTGTAGATAAACCTTCAATTTTCAAAATGCGATCGCGCGGTCTTAAACCTGCTTTATCGGCTGGAGAATTTTCAATAGGTGTAATAACTTCCAAAATACCAGTTTGGGGATTGAGAGCGATTTGTAATCCCACACCTGTAAGCTCTCCAGAAGTGCTAACCTTTAAACTGCGATACTTTTCAGGTTCAAGAAAACGGGTAAAAGGATCATCCAGACTTTGGAGCATATCCTGAATTGTGGCATAAGCGGCTTCATGGTTGAAAAAATGATTTTTTAGTGCTTTTTGTCGGACATCGAGCCAGCTTTGATGATTAAAAGTGCCATCTAAATAAGAGCGGTTAACAATTCGCCATACTTCATAAACTAACTTCTGTTCTGGAGTCAAAGCCGAAGCCGGGGGAATATAGCCACCAAACACCAAAGCAAAAAGCAATAATAGTAAACATCCTAGCCGCCAAACCCGTTTGTGAATGAATCCTAATTTCAGTTCCATGTCAGACTCAAATTCCCTAAAACTTTCTGTAATGCTCACTTGTTGATGAAATCTATCTCTCGACTATGTTACTTTTTTTATAGAAGAAGTGCATTATTCTCATAAAGTTGCTAGTCCAACTGAATGAGATGTCCATTCTTCCTGAACTAACGATAAAATCTTTTTTGGGGTCAACATTGTCATTGTCAGCCCATAAAGACGAGAGACAGGAAGAAACACTCAAACATAGGGTGAGTTACACCCTTGACGCTCGTGGACAAGTAGAAGCCAATTCTCTTGAGTAAAACGAGAAGCGAACCCTCTAACTCAGGTTAGTTGAATAGTCGCTCATGACTAAGCTTCGCATAACAAAACTTATCAACCGCAATCTATTTTTTAGGAACTTAGGATTGTATGGCCAACGTTTATGACTGGTTTGAGGAACGCTTGGATCTCCAAGAGATTGCTGATGATATTACCACCAAATACGTTCCTCCCCACGTTAACATTTTTTACTGTTTAGGTGGAATTACCTTAGTTTGTTTCCTGATCCAGTTTGCGACTGGATTTGCGATGACATTCTACTACAAACCTACAGTTACCGAAGCTTTTTCCTCTGTAGAGTACATCATGAATGAAGTCAACTTCGGTTGGTTAATTCGCTCCATTCACCGCTGGTCAGCCAGTATGATGGTATTGATGATGATTCTCCACACATTCCGCGTTTATTTAACCGGTGGCTTCAAAAAGCCCCGGGAATTGACCTGGGTAAGTGGTGTCATTCTTGCAGTTATCACCGTTTCCTTCGGTGTAACAGGCTACTCTTTACCTTGGGATCAAGTTGGTTACTGGGCTGTAAAAATTGTTAGCGGTGTACCAGAAGCAATTCCCGTAGTCGGCGTTTTTATCTCCGATTTATTACGTGGTGGTTCTAGTGTTGGTCAAGCTACACTCACCCGCTACTATAGCGCCCACACCTTCATTCTTCCTTGGCTAATTGCTGTCTTCATGTTGTTCCACTTCTTGATGATTCGCAAACAAGGTATTTCAGGACCATTGTAATCACTTTGTCATCAAAGTTATTAGCCAACAGCTATAACTTGTGTTTCCAGATCATCGGAGTTTGTTTTAAACTAAAAGAAAACAACTTGATATCGGAAATCACAAGCTAGTTCTATAGCTAATAGCTTTCGCTAATGCTTTAACTTCACTTCAGCCGGAGAGCGCATTTAAAAATGTCAACGCAAAAAAAACCGGATCTGAGCGATCCTAAATTGAGAGCCAAACTTGCCCAAGGCATGGGTCATAATTATTATGGTGAACCCGCTTGGCCTAATGATCTGCTGTATATATTTCCTGTCGTCATTATGGGTTCTTTTGCCTGTATTGTCTCTTTAGCTGTTTTAGATCCAGCTATGACGGGTGAACCAGCTAATCCTTTTGCTACTCCTTTGGAAATTTTACCAGAGTGGTACTTATATCCTGTATTCCAAATTTTACGCTCATTACCTAGTAAACTATTAGGTGTATTAGCAATGGCTTCTGTACCCTTGGGACTAATTCTTGTTCCTTTCTTGGAAAATGTGAACAAGTTCCAAAACCCCTTCCGTCGTCCTGTAGCAACAACTGTATTTCTGTTTGGTACTCTTGTGACTCTGTGGCTAGGTATTGGCGCTGCACTCCCATTAGATAAATCCTTAACTTTAGGATTGTTCTAAGGTAGTTACAGTCAAACATAAACCTGATCACGTCTGTGGTTTTCAAGGGTGTATAAAAGACAATATCTGAAAAACAAATAACAATAGGTCATCAAAGACCTAGTGTTATTGTTATTGATATTTCAAAATATATGCTCTTGAAGACCAACAGGCGTTAACTAATATAGAATTGGAGCGGGGGAATCTTGAGATTAGTGATCACGAGGGAGTCAAAACCAAAATATCCCCAATCTCAAATCACCCGCCAATTTTCCCCAGTCTAAAGTATTATCCACTTATTTTTTATTCAAATTAGGGTCAATGCTTGGCATAGTGCAGCAGGACCATCGGACTGTGAGGAGCGATCTTAAACTCCTAAACGAAGTGCAACAATGGTTTGAAGAATTTTGTCACCAATATTTACCGAAATATGGCTGGTCAGACAGTCAAATTTATCGTCTTAACCTAGCTTTAGCAGAAGGTTTTACCAACGCTGTTCGTCATGCTCATCATTCTTTACCACCGGAAACAGCTATAGAAATTCAAGTCAGTCTATGGATTAATAGACTGGAAATGAGAATTTGGGATTATGGAAAACCATTTAATCCTGATGTGATCACTGAACCAGTACCGGGTACTCTACAAGTAGGTGGGTATGGATGGTTTTTACTCCGACGTTTGGCTGATAAAGTCGTCTATGAGCGTGATAAAGATACAAGAAATTGTTTGTTAATTGTCAAATATTGTTTGGATGAATCACACTAATATGGTCTGATCGGAATTAAAAAGTTAAAATGAACGGGTACACTAAGTATTTAGTTTATGAATAAATCCTATTTTTGCCATTTTCCATCAGCAAAAAATAAACTCGCTATCCTAGAGTCAGCAGCACAAATTTGAGACATGAGCTTTAAAAACTTGCAATTCAACTTTGAAAAAATCCGCCCCTGGCTGACCCTGTTAGCAATTACCTGGTTATTAGCATCATTGGGTTTGGGCTGGTTAGTTAATTCTTTAGTAATTATTTTTGGCTTATTGTTATTTTTACCCGTAGCAGCATTTTTCGGATTTCGCTGGTGGTTACAAAAGAATCTAGTTAGTGGTCAGTGTCCTGTATGTGGACATGAATTAACAGGTTTAAATAATAGTCAAACACAGTGTACTAACTGTGGAGAGCGATTATCAGTTAAAAACAGTCAATTTCAACGTTTTACACCAGAAGGGACAATTGATGTGACAGCGGTGGAAGTCCAAGCCCAATCATTGGAAGATTAGTCAGTGGTCAGTGGTCTGGTGGCATCTAAAACGGTGAATTAATTAGACTGGTCCATTGATCCAGCCTTTTGAGAAAATGTGGCTGCTGTAGTTCAGAAAGCCAAAGAATTAAAGCATCTTCATTGTTGTCCTTGTAATAACCCCGTCGTCGTCCCGCAGTTTTGAACCCAAACTTTTGATACATGGAAATAGCGACGTGGTTAGAATCACGAACTTCGAGGGTGGCTCGCTCTAAACCAAGATCAGCAGCAGTCCGCAGTAGAGAATATAATATAGCTTTTCCCAGCCCTTGACCATGATACAGGGGATGAACCGCCAAAATTGTAATGTGTGCTTCCTCTAAAATTGACCAAAAACAGCCCATTCCCAAGAGTTCAGAGTCATTAAAAGGTGAAAATAAACCCAGAAAATGACTGTTAGGACTTTCTAATTCGCGCAGGTAGCCTTCCATAGTCCACAAACCTTGGAAACAGGCTTGATCCAGTTCTAGTAACGCAGTTAAATTGTCTCTAGTCAAAGGTTGAATTTTTAAGTCTGATGAAATCACGATTTTTGAGGATTAAGGAAGTTTAATTACCAATTATCAATGATCAATTACCTATTAACCATTGCCAAGGAGAGGGTAAACTGGGAAGGAGAACTTATGCTCATTCTCTGAATTTTCACAAACACGATTTTAATTAATTATGGTATTGACTTACCCCGTCGAGGTTCAACTTTCTGGCCGTCAATATTTACAGCCAATAAGTAGCAATGGTGCTGACATTTCCCCTAACCAACAACTTTTACCCTTGACAGCCAGAGTTAATCATGATGATAACCTGGAAATCGGTGGCTGTGACGTAACAACCCTAGTGGAGCAATATGGTTCACCTTTATATATTTTAGATGAGGAAACTCTGCGGACGGCTTGTAGACAATATCGGAATACCTTTAAAGAATACTATAAAGGAGAATCTCAGGTACTTTATGCTTCTAAGGCCTGGAATTGTTTAGCGGTTTGTGCCATTGTGGCCTCAGAAGGGTTAGGAATTGATGTAGTATCCGGTGGGGAACTTTATACTGCGCTGAATGCGGGTATGAATCCCGATAAAATATACTTACATGGCAATAATAAGTCTGATGATGAGTTAGTTTTAGCAATTGAGTCTGGTTGTACTATTGTTGCAGATAACTGGCATGAATTATATAGGTTGGTGAAGATAGGAGGGGAGCAAACAGAAAATTCTACCGCCGCGCCGATTCGGATTATGCTACGCTTGACTCCGGGGATAGAATGCCATACTCACGAATATATTCGTACCGGACACTTAGATAGTAAATTTGGTTTTGATCCCAGTGATTTACAGGAAGTGTTTGCTTTTGTGAGTAAACAAGCTAGTTTAAACTGTGTTGGTTTACACGCTCATATTGGTTCACAAATCTTTGAACGTCAACCACATAGAGATTTAGCGGCTGTGATGGTGCAGTGGTTAAGGGATGCAGCTAAACACGGCTTGACAATTACAGAATTAAATGTTGGTGGTGGTTTAGGGATTAAATATATAGAATCTGATGATCCACCAAGCATTGAAGAATGGTCAAAAGCGATTTGTGAGGTAGTGCAAACGGCTTGTATATCGGAAAATCTGCCTTTGCCAAAATTACTCTGTGAACCTGGGCGATCGCTTATTGCCACGGCTTGTGTTACTGCTTATACTGTTGGGTCTAGTAAGATTATTCCCGAAATTCGCACTTATGTAGCGATTGATGGCGGAATGTCAGATAATCCTCGTCCTATCACCTATCAATCAGTTTATCGGGCGGTAGTTGCCAATAAAATGTCTGTTCCCTGCACCGAAACAGTCACATTAGCGGGTAAACATTGCGAATCAGGGGATATTCTGATTAAAAATGCCCAACTGCCAAAAACTGAAGCAAATGATATTCTGGTCGTTATGGGAACAGGTGCATACAATTACAGTATGGCATCTAATTACAATCGTCTTCCCCGACCGGCAGCGGTGGTGGTGGCCAATGGCGAAGCAAATTTAATTTTGCAGCGCGAAACTTATCAAGACTTGATTCGACAAGATTGCCTACCAGAACGACTGAAATAGCCCGTAGTCAGTGGTCAGTGGTCAGTGGTTTAAAAATCACAACTGATAACTGACTACGGACAAATGACAAATGACTATAAGAATCCAGATGTCATGAGAGATTGGTGGAAGCAATGGCTGATAAACCTGGGAGATTGGTCACAGTCCTTGCTCCTTGGGACTCTGGATATGATGTTAGTGCTGGCACTGACATACATGATCCTAGTGATTATTAGTGAACGGCGCACGTTATGGATGGTACGAGGATTTATAATTTTAATGCTCTGTTCGGCACTGAGTAGTAAATTAGGATTACCCCTGCTAAATTTTGTCCTAGAAAAATTGGTGATTGGCTGTGCTGTGGCTATGGCTGTAGCGCTACAATCAGAGTTTCGCCGTTTTTTAGAACAATTGGGACGTGGTGAATTTTGGCAGTGTTTTGTGAATAACACCAGTGCAATTCCTAAGTCAGATAGTGTAATTGATGAAATTGTGGATGCGGTTAAAGAATTGTCGAAAAATCGAATTGGCGCCTTACTAATTTTAGAAACTACAGGACCTATTGAAGAACAAGATTTTTCTGTTCCGGGAGTAAAGCTAAATGCTGAGGTTTCTAAAGAACTGATCCAAACTATTTTCCAACCCAAAACCCTGCTACACGATGGAGCGACGTTAATTCGTGGTTCACGTATTGTATCATCAGGAATAATTTTACCACTTTCAGGACGCACCGCCTCGCGCCAGTTGGGAACACGCCACCGGGCAGCAATGGGAATTACCGAAAGAGTTGAAAACTGTATTTGTGTCGTTGTATCTGAAGAAACGGGTTCTATTTCCTTAGCGGAAAGAGGAACTCTATATAGACCACTAACTATTAAAAAGCTCAAAGAGTCTTTAGAGGCTCGATTTTCCCCAACTGTAGATCGGGAAGCTCATGCACCTGGTATTTTAAGTTTAGTTCGTCAGCTTGGTGGTCAGTCACTACAATTAATTTCTCGATTAGTTAGATTACCTTGTCTGATCTATGAGGGGCTACACCAACGACACGCTACGCGTAGTTCACTTCCCGGCAGGGATACGACCGCTTCTGAAGATAAAAAATGATAACACAACAAACTGAATTGCAATATTTACCCCCTGATTTAAAACAAGAATTACTACCCCGGCACGTTGCGGTAATTATGGATGGTAATGGACGATGGGCAAAACGCCAAGGTTTACCCCGAATTGTCGGTCATAAAGCTGGTGTCAATGCTCTTAAGGATTTGCTGCACTGTTGTAAGGATTGGGGGATTAAAGCACTAACGGCCTATGCTTTTTCGACGGAGAACTGGAAAAGACCACAGGAAGAGGTGGAATTTTTAATGACTCTATTCCAGCGGGTTTTACGTCAAGAATTGCGGGAAATGGTAGAGGAAAATGTGCAAATTCAGTTTGTGGGTGATTTATCGGCTTTACCAAAGGCACTTCAGATGGAAATTTCCCGTTCTATGGCAGAAACTAAGGATAATCGTAGTATTCTGTTGACAATAGCTACTAATTATGGCGGTAGACAGGAAATTTTACAAGCTTGTGTGGCGATCGCTCAAAAGGTGAAAGAAGGTTTATTAAAGCCTGAAGAAATTTCTGAAGAAGTATTTGAAAGTCACTTATATACAGCAGGAATAGGAGATCCAGATTTATTAATTCGTACCAGTGGGGAAATGCGACTGTCAAATTTCTTACTTTGGCAAATGGCTTATGGAGAAATTTATATTAGTGATGCTCTCTGGCCGGATTTTAACCGCAGTGAGTTTCATCGGGCTTTATCTGCTTACCAACAGCGGGAGCGACGGTTTGGGAAAGTCTGACAATTTTGGATTGTAAATTGGTGATTTTAGATTGACAATAAATCCTCAAATCCCGAAATCCCAAAATCCTCAAATCCTCAAATCCCGAAATCCCAAAATCCCGAAATCCCGAAATCCCGAAATCCCAAAATCCTAAAATCTAAAATCTAAAATCTAAAATCTAAAATCTAAAATTAGATTACGGACCAGAAAAAACCGCTGCTTCGATATCTTCCCGACTCAGAGAATACTTAAAGGAACGTTGAATATCTTGATTATTTTCTCCAGATTGGAGATACCGGACTGTAATTTGTTCAGTGTCTAACCAAATTTCCGCTTCCCAACTAGATCGTTGTATATGCCAACAATGTAGCTGAGTTTCATCTTGATGACAACCTTGGTTTTTTAACCACTGTTCAATTTGTGGTAAAGGATGACTATATAAGGGTGTATTGGAGGGAAGCATAAGCAATTTAAAATTATGGAAAAATTATTGTTTAGTCGAGGAGCGGGAGGTGGTTGTTCAGAGGATTACTTCTCCACGAAGAACAGCAATAGCGATCGCTAATAGCATACAACCAACAATGGTCAATCCCAAAATAAATAATACAAATATTTCCCCAGAAGACAGGGGACGATCTGTGGCATCTAAATAACCTGATTTTGACCAATCATAGCCACGAGACACAGGACGGTTTAAATCAGTTGGGGTTTGAATGACACCAAAACGCGAATAGCCAATTTTTAAATCATAGCTTAAGCGTCGTTCGGGATTACTGAGGGTAGCGTAGGCCTCATTAATTTGCTGAAATTTAGTAGTAGCAAGATTAGCAGGTAATTCCGTCGTATCAGGGTGATAAATTTTGCTTAATTCTCTATAAGCGCGACGAATATCAATTACTGATGCTGAGGGATGTAGCCCTAGCAGGGAGTAATAAGTAGTATTGCTAAAAAAGTGGGACTTCCCCATTTTGGTTTACGGTTTTTTGAGTCAGTTTGCTCAAATTCAGTTTTTTATATTCTAAATCTTTTGTCAATTGAGGAAGACAGAGGAAGAAAGAATAATATATAACAAAACTAGTATTTGTTATGTATCATCTAAATTATCTAACCTCTTGTACTTCTCCCAAGCGGGTAAAACGGATTTCAATTCGTCGTCGGGTAACATCATCTTGACGCGCTATTGCTGCAAATTGTCCATTTGGTAATATTAATTGTGCCGCAGAATAGGCCCGAAACGATAATCCAGATAGTCTATTTTCTTTTGTTTGGATATCACGCAGCGCCTTGACAACCGATAAAGCCCGCATTAATCCTAAATCAGCATTAGAACCTGCTCGTAAGTTTCCTACCGGTATATTACCACTAACTACATTTTCTAAATTGACATCCAAATTACTAGTTATTTGAGCATTAGCTTGTCCGTCTGTGTGTCCGATTATTTCTACTACATTAATCCCATATTCTTTAGTTCTAGCTTCTATTTCTGGTACTATTTGCTTCAAGATATAATTCGACATTTGTTGAGAAATTTCAGCGCTACCAGAAGCAAATCTATAAGCACCTTCATCTTTTATAACTATGATTGGTGGTGTATCTATATTATTAATTTCTGATATGATAATGGTTAAAAACAAAAATAAAACCAATATCATAAACGCATTAGACATTAAATCAGTAAATGCTGTCCAAACGTTTAGGTCTTCATTATATTCTGTGTAGCGTGAACGACGAGCCATAATTGCAATGTTTTTTTTGTAAATTTGTTAGTCAACTTAAACAGTAGGGTGTGTTAGCGCCAGCGTAACGCACCTCATGTATCAGTATTTGTCTAATCAAGTTTTTGTTGATATTCCTCAAGATTCCTGATTAATAGTTCCAAACCTTTAATATTAGCCTCAAAACCCTTCTTGTTGATATTAGTTTGTCTGTCAATTCCTTCAATAATGGTATTACTGACATTTTGATATTCAGAAATTAGTTGATAATTATTATTCTCTAATAATTTCATCAGTTTTTGATTATTAGCATCTATTTGATTAGATGCTACACTAATAGTAGTATTTACATTATTTGTATATGTTTTCACACTTTTTAATAACTGAGTCATAGCTGTGATTAATTGATCAAAATTATTGAATTTATCGCTCACTCTTTGATCTAAATCATCCAGTTTACTAACCGCTTTTTCATAACTATTAGCTCCTTGCTGAAGTCCGGGAATAATTTCAGTTAAAAGATTTTGGTTATTTTGATGTAAATCTAATACCTGAATTGAAGTTTGGTTCATAGCTTTTATCTCTTCAGCTAAACTAATTAAACTCTGACTAGAATTTTCAGTTTCCGTTGCAACTTTGCTAATTAATTCCGTTGTATAGGTTTTCACATTTTCTAATAACTGAGTCATAGCTGTGATTAATTGATCAAAATTATTGAATTTATCTCCCACTCTTTGATCTAAATCATCTAATTTACTAGTTGCTTTTTCGTAACTATTAGCTCCTGCATGAAGTTGGGGGATAATTTCACTAAGAAGATTTTGGTTATTTTGATGTAAATCTAATACCTCAATTGAAGTTTGGTTCATAGATTTTATTTCTTCTCCTAAATTAATTAAACTCTGACTAGAATTTTCTATTTCAATTAAGGCATTTATAATCAATTCCGTTGTTGCTGCTAAACTTGTAGCTGACTCAGAAAATTTTTGTTGTGTATTACTCAAATCTACAACAGCTAATGATAATTTGAGAGGAAACTCACTTTTATTAAAAGTTTCAGCAGACTGTTTAAATATTTGAGATGTTGTATTTAATTCTGTCATGGAATGTTTAAATTCATTAGCAGCACTAGATATAGTTCCAGCAGCAGCATCAAATTTTTCATAAACTTGTGTAGCTAACTCCATAGTTTTTTGATTCCCGTCAGCAATTTGTTTTGCGACTTTTCCCATAGATTGTTCTACAGCTTCGCGGACTATTTTACCAAAATTTGTTAAAAATTCATCCTGCTGGGATACCATTCTATTAACTATTTTATCAAGACGGGTATCACCCTGTACCTCAGGAAAATATACATTATCTAGATAATCTTCTAAAGAACTAATTAAGCGATATTTAGCAAGTCCACTATTAAAGATGAAATTGACTATTGTTAACAAAGCACTAAAAAATAGTCCTGTTAAACTCGTAGTAAACGCAATACTCATTCCCTCCAATGGTTTTTGTAATTCAGAGACTAAATTATTAATATCACTAGGATTAGTTTGATTAATTGTTTGACTGAGAGTAGATAAATTAATAGTGATACCTAAAAAAGTTCCCAGTAACCCAAAAGCTAAGAGTAAATTTGGCAAAATGCGACATAAATAATCTATTTGTTCACAGGTAAATCTAAATCCCTTAATTGTTTCCTGACTATAAATCTGGTCTATTAATGCTGCTGTATTTACCTGTTCTAATTGTTTACTAGCTTCTTCAAATCTAGCTTCTAATGTTTGGATAATTTTCGGTTGTCCTTCCGCTGATCCTGTTTTGATTAATCTTTGAACTTTGTTCGTCAAATCTATTAAATAGCGGTAAAGATATCTGCGAAGAATAATAGTAACCACAGATGGAATAACAACCAGAAAAACAGTGATGACAATTAAGT
The DNA here is from genome assembly GCF_014696755.1 of Anabaena sp. FACHB-1391. Lineage (NCBI taxonomy): Bacteria > Bacillati > Cyanobacteriota > Cyanophyceae > Nostocales > Nostocaceae > Anabaena > Anabaena sp. FACHB-1391. Next base: position 36,885 of record NZ_JACJQS010000013.1, read on the forward strand.
AAAGTGGTATTGGTGGCATAAAAATGACCCTTGGTAGTTGTAGAAAGATTGTTAAAACTGGTATAATAATCCAGACTTCTAATATTAATTTATCACTGATTGAACTCATCAAAAAAGAAGTCCGGGATCTGGCTTATTTAGCTGAATACTTACATATAAATCTTATTCTCGTCTCACAATTTTTGTAATTTTGCTAATGCTGAGTTTTTGTTCTATTCTCTTCCAAAAACGATTTATGACTCCCTCTCTGACTTTAGGCTGCTTATTGTCTGGTGAGGTATATACAGTTTGAATATAGGGAAAATTGGGAGCATTTTCGGGAATTTTTTTCAGCTTCTCAGGAAATTGGCGCAGTTTGGGTAAATATTCATTTTCCCATAAGTTTGGATTATTTTCCATTTCTAAAATTGTATTATCTAAAATTTGCTCCAAGGTATCAGTCATGTTGTGGTTATTGGCTAAATCTTCCAAAGCTTCCATCCAATTTGTACTCAAAATAGCAGTATAATAAATATCTTGGAAAGAGTCATAATATTGAAACTCTAACTTTTGAGTATTATGATTTTCTGCTAATAATTCCATCGCTAGACAAGGATAAAAAATATCTTCTATTTTTTCAATTGTTTTAGCATCAGGTGGAATAATATCAGGAAAGGGTATGTGAGAATCATTATGCAAAAAGGATGTACCAGAATTTTGTTCTCGCAAATATGGGTTTCTCATTTTTTCTAAAGTAATAATTAATCTCAAGGGAAACCCAGCATACTCATTCACAATTAGGATTTCATCATCTGCTTGTATTGCTTTTAAAACATTTGTGGTAACTCCTAAATCCTGTATTAATAACTCTTTAAAATCTCTCACTTCTGATTCATCTGTATCTTTATATCCTATTAATTTGCTACTCTTAGCATCTTCGTCTCGGAAATAAGGATCATTCAAATTCAAACGCAAAAGTGGTTGAGCTTCCTGTATAATTTGCGCTAAACGAGTTGAACGCGCACCTAATGAGTATTTTTGCATGAAGCGTTTAATTACGGAATTGACGATATTTCTACCACGAAAAGCAAATAAACTATCAACTTTCAAGTCAATTTCTTGTTTTAGTTGAGAGTGGGTAGTCCGTTCCATATTTAGGAAAAATGCTAAAGATTCTCCTTTACCTGTTGTTTCAGTGAGTGTTGAACTTGCTAATACTAATTGGGGACGACTATCATTTTCTGGTATCATTATTTGATAGCAAAGTTCTATATCTTCAGTATCAAAAATTGCCTCTCCACTCATTTCATCAAAATTTAACTGTTTTAATTCTCTTTCCTCTTTTTCATAAGCACTTTGTAAATCTTCTACCAAACTACTGAAAGCTGCGACTTGTTTTTCTTTTTCTTGAACTTGCTTTTGTAATTGACTGACAATTTTCAAAGTTTCTTGCAACACGGTTAAGTCAAAATTATGTCTGAAAATTTTGCAAACTTCTTGTATAAATTTTTTACATTCGTCTTGAAACTGTATGTTTTTGAAATTAAGAAAGGGAATAGCTAGTTTATTTTGTAATTCTTCAATTGTTTGTTCTGCATTATCCCATTTTTTTTCTACATCTTCTAATCGCTTCATTCCTCCAAAATCAGTAATTGATTCTTGTAAATCTCGTTGATATTTATGTAATTCATGTCGCAGAGAATCTAACCAATTGTGTGTATTTTTAATAGAGAAATTAGGATCTACTGGTGTGAGTAATTGCATCACATAATCATCAATATTCCCATTAAGTTCTTTGGTAATCTTGGGAGTAGTTTGCATTAATTTTGTCAACCAATAACCGCGACTGCTTTCTGTTTCTCCTGGTTGCACTGTGCGAAATTGTTTATAAAATTCTGTTGCTAATTGCTGACGGATATTAGTGCGGTCATCTTTGTTTTTACATTCATCAATTAACCGGGATAATTTATTTTGCCAAGTTTTGAGACTATTACTAAAGGTCTTATTAGATTCTTCTACAGACTCCGCTAATTTATTAGTTAAACCATCTCGTTTGCCTAAGTCATTATGCCAATTATATTGAATCAAAAATTGCTCAAGTAAGTTAATAGGATCTGGACTTTGACCCTTGCCATTTAACCAAAATTTGACCAAATTTGAACTAACTTTTGTTAAGGCAATCTGGATAATAGTATCACGAGGAAAATAAATGGCAGAAAGTCCAAATGTTAAGTATCTTTGGCTATTAGGACGTGGATGTATATCAGACTTAATCATTTGTTGAAGAAAATTATCTCGATTACCTTTAATGGCTGAAGATAATTCACCAGAAAATTCTAGACCAATTTTATGGGCAATTACATTACATAACTTACCTTGAGTAAGAATTTCATATTCACTCCCTGTTTTATGAGATAGCAAATAAGTATAATCAAAAGGTGGACGTTTTTCTCGAATTATTGATAAATTTTCAGTATCATAACAAGCAGTAAATTCCGTACCAGGGTTGCTATAATAATTTAATTCTTTTAATGCAGCATAAGTATTAGCACTCATGCTAGGAGTATTGCCATACAATTCTGGACTAATCACTAAATAACCCAAAATTTGAGCACCGTCTTCACCATAAAGACTTCTAAGACTATAAGCAACATCTAAAAACATCCCGCTTCCCGTGCCACCACAAAGAGAACCGACAACGAAAATACTTACTCCTGGCTCTATTTTTAAACCTGATTTCAACATTTTTGATTCATATCCTCTCGTCCGTCTCTCTGCGGTTTCAATGGCTGTTTTAATTGTTTGGTAGTTGTGGAAAAAAGCCAATCTTCCCACAGGTCTAATCCCTTTTGCCCCTTCTTCCACTGCTTTAATATTTCGCAATAGTTGGGGAGGAAACCAGATCCCAATATGGTCATAAGGTCCGTAATTACTATATTCCGAACGCCGTTCTAGTCCTTCTACAAACATGGTGACATCTCTTGATGACATGGTAGCACTGACTTTTTCAGATTGTTTAAAACTTAAGTCAACACCATGATAGGTACTCCCTGTTCTAATCCCTGTGACTTGGGTGGCTGCTTTATCTGTGTCAATGTGAACAAAACTGACAACTGGTAAATTATTTAAGTCTCCATAACGGTCAACAATTAACCGTCTAATTCGCATTAATACATCTCTACCAGTTCCCCCTAAACCGATGCAAATTGTGCGATTAATGCCTCTATATTGGGTTTCTTTTGCAGATGCTTGAGTCATAGTTTTTCCCCTGAATACTATTTTTCAATTTTAACATTTATTTGGTAATCACGCTGGCGTGAATCTGGACAATTTAGCGTAAATCTAGAATTAGTTATGAGAGTCTTTGATGTAATTTTTTTGTTGTTTAGTTGAATGTTTCCCTCTGGTGTTGGGACTACATATAGTTTTTCTCCTTGACGTTGTAAATGGCCTCTAATTTCTCCTCCTGGACAGTCAATGGAATCGTCACAGCTAGGATCATCTTCACCTATGGCGATTTTTTTCTTATTTGGTAGTATACATAATTTTTCTTCATCTTCTGTATTATCTTCAAAGGTGATTCGCAATTTCCATTTTTTTTGTAATCTGGCAAATTTGCATAGACTCCAAACACTAGCAGCTATTAATAATAATAAAATTAAACTGGGAAACCATAGCTGTTTGAGTAAATAAGGATTAACTAAACAGGTTTCTTGACCTCCGGGGGCTGGTGTACAAAATTCTTGAATTGTCGGGTTAATGTCTACTACAGATAGTTGATAATCTTTACTGGATTGTGTTACAATTGTGAGCGATCGCTGTTTTAAAGGTAAAGTCTCAATCCATTTTTGTCTTTCTTGGCTTTCCGGTGATGTTGCTATTCTCAAAGGACTATCAGCAGGGGTTTCTGTCCAAATCTGAGAATTAATTCCCGGTTGAGTAAACAAAGGTGCGTCAGTAATCCAAACAACGGACTGGGGTTTAATTAATTGATTTTTAGAAACTCGATTTTGATTAATTTGTGCGATACCTTGATAAATAGTTAATTCTGCTTTTTGAATATCTGTACCATAGCGGTTAGGGTCGGAACTAAAAGGTATTTTTGCTAATACTTTATCAATATTTTCTGTATTTTTCTGTCCAAAATATATAGGTGTTCCCAAGGGATTTTCTACAGATATGACATCATCAAAAACCAAATTTTGAGCGAAGGGAACAACATAAACAGAATCACCGGTTTTCAGACTGTCTGTAATTATTTGACGTAAACGAATCCGGCCTTGATCATTAAAACCGACACTTTCAGTGACATCAATAGCTAAAATAACATCACGTTTACCCCCAGTCAACAGGGATACCAACTGTAAGCCATTTTTCTGTATATCAGTCAGTGGTTGTCCGGGGCTAATTTTTGTCAAAGTCACAAACCCTATAGCCTATTTAAATAGTGTATATGTCAATATTATTGCACAACTAGTCAAGAAGTTTAGTCAACTATATAAAAGGATGTTTTAAAAATTGTCAGTATTTAAGTTGTTTTTGATTTTGTTATCAATAGACCTATTGCACAATTGTTTCTGTGGTAGGATAGGAGGCTTTAGGTTTTATGTATCTTTGGTGTTCTTTGCGATCGTAAAGAACACTATAGCCGTGTAACTCTAACTTTTATCTAAAATTAACACAAACCTCAATCGTAACATAAAATTAATTTTGCACTCTTGTCTAATATGTGTTGAAATGTTGGGTTTCCTTGGGTCAACCCAACCTACACAAACTGTATTATCTCATAAAATGTCAGGGTCAATATTCAATTCTCTGAGTTTGGCTGCTAAACGTTCTGCACGTTGAGTTTGTTGTTCTGCGAGTTGGCTTGCTTGTTCTGCGAGTTGAGTTTGTTGTTCTGCGAGTTGAGTTTGTTGTTCTGCGAGTTGAGTTTGTTGTTCTGCGAGTTGGGTTGCTTCTTCTGCGAGTTGAGTTTGTTGTTCTGCGAGTTGAGTTTGTTGTACTCCATACTCTTCGGGTGTTAGCATTAACTCTCCTTCTGGCATAAAATAACGCAATTTACCGTCATGGACACCCAAATATAAATTTAGCTGCTGACTCCATAATAAACCTTGAGGATTGGGTTCTATAGGTTGATATGTTCCACCAAACAAGATAAAACCAGCAAATTCTAAACTTTGCGGATTAAACCAAAAATATTCAGGTGTGCGGAAAATATCTTGATAAATTTGTTTTTTTAACCCTTTATCAGTGGAAGCAGTAGAGGGAGAAAGCAATTCTATAATTAGATTAGGATATTTACCACCTTCCTCCCAGACTACCCAACTATTGCGATCGCAGTTTTCTGTGTCCAGCACTAGGAAAAAATCTGGACCACGAAAATCTTTGGTTTTAATTTGCCGAGGACTGTAATAAATAGTCATGTTCCCGGCAACAAAATAATTATTAATTTTATTAATATCTCGCCACCACCAATTGAGACATTGGATTAGCAGTAGCATTTGTTGTAGATGTAAAGATGATTCCAATGGGGGTTCGTCACTTTCTAGATTACTGGGAGGAAATATTACATCTAAACCGGGTTCAATCTTTTGGGTGACGGTCATAGCTGCAAGTTAGTTAGGAATGGGATCTATATCCAGGATAACAGATCCAGGAGTCTAACATTCTCTACCCACTCTGCATCTGAGCCATTTGTGGAGAAATTGATTTCTTTTGTTTTGTGGTAGTTTGTTTTGTTTTATTTAAATTAAATCAGCGCGAGGTTTAAAAGTTTCTATTTCTCTTAATTTCTCATACAGTTCCCGTTCTTGAGGACTAATATTTTTGGGAGTTAATATCTGAATTTCCACTAATTGATCACCACGTTGTCCATTTTCAACAGGGTAGCCTTTATTACCAAGACGGAATCTTTGTCCAGACCTCACACCTGGGGGAATAGTCATTTTCACTGGACCATCAAGGGTAGGTGCTTCAACTTGTCCGCCCAATGTCGCCTCACTGGGAGTTACAGGTACTTGGCAGAAGATATTAGCACCTTCTAGCTTAAACAAAGGATGAGGATCTACGGTAATTTTTAAGTATAAATCACCACCACTAATTCCTTGATTTCGCAAGCGGATAGTTTGACCCGTCACCATAGCTGGGGGCATAGTCACTTCGAGCGATCGCCCATCTTCTAAACGTATTCTTTCATTACCACCTTGATAAGCTTTTTCCAGAGGTAAGGTTAATCTAGCTTCAATATCTCGACGGTTAGCACGAGGGGGAGTATTAACCGTATATGCAACTTTAGTTCTAGGACTGCGAAAGGGGTCGCTAGTGGTGGTATTTTCCGAACTGCTTTTCGGTTCTTTACGGTTGCTAACACCAATTACCTGATTCACAAAACTTTCAAAATCGCTAAATTGGCTGGGGTCTACATCTTGACTAGAACGGTCATTAGTGCGGTTATTCCAACCTTTGGACTTGGGAGTTTGTTTATTACCAGCAAAACCGTTTTGTTGCCAATAGCGGCTAAATTGATCATATTGCGATCGCCTGCTAGAATCGGAAAGGATTTCATAAGCCTCACCAATGGTTTTAAATTTTTCCTCTGCTTCCTTATTGCCAGGATTGAGGTCGGGGTGATATTGTCTAGCTAAACGACGATAAACCTTTTTAATTTCTTCGCTGGAAGCATCTTTAGAAACTCCTAAAATCTCGTAATAATCCCGAAAATTTTGCAAATTTTGCATAATCTGTTATTTAAATGTTAGTTGTCAGTGGTCAGTGGTCAGTGGTCAGATGTGCTTATACTTGTTACTGTCCCTACAAATATGAAAAATTAGATTTTAGATCAAAGATACCGAGTCCAAAATCCAAAATCAGCTTATAGCCAATCATCATCATCATCCCAATTATCTTGGTAACTGGGGCGTTTAGTGCGGGTGGGACGACTTTCATAATTGGGAGAACGATTTTCTCTCCCATTATCTCTGTTAACACCTCGGTTAGATGAATTTCTTTCCCGATAATTATCTCTATAATTATCTCTGTAAACATCTCGTTCCGGTTCTTTTTCACCAGCAAAGATGTCACGGATAGCACCGAATAGATCATCATCTTCATCTTCAGCATAATACTGACGGACTTCTCTATTCAGTTCATAAAGAGCATCTTGTAAATCAGCATAAGCCTGATCAATACCCCGATCTTCATCAGCTTGTAAACTTTCCCGTAAATTGCGACAAATATTATCAATGCGTTGACGACGGTTACGAGCGAATTGCATTCCCATTTCTAACGCTAGTTCGCGTAATTGCCGTTCTGCTTGTAATATTAAAGCTTCAGACCGGGTACGTTTTTCAACTCGTTCTTTCCGTTGTCTATCAACATTGGCGTATTTTTGAGCATCCTGAATCATTCTATTAACTTCGGACTCGCTTAAAGTAGAAGCGCCTTGAATGGTGATGCTTTGTTCCCTGCCCGTAGTACGATCTAAGGCTGTTACCTGCAAAATACCATTAGCATCAATATCAAAAGATACTTGAACTTGGGGAATACCTCTTGGTGCTGGGGGGATACCATAAAGTTTAAACCGTCCCAAAGACTTGTTATCTGTGGCCATGTCCCTTTCACCCTGAACCACGTTAATTTCTACGCTGTTTTGATTATTTTCCGAAGTAGAAAAGATGTCAGAACGACGAACTGGGATCGTTGTATTCCTCGGTATAAGTTTTTTCATCACACCGCCAATGGTTTCCAAACCCAAAGATAGGGGTGTAACATCTAACAGCAAAACATCCTTAGTTTCACCAGCGAGAATACTGCCCTGAATAGCCGCACCGACAGCGACAACTTCATCAGGATTGACGTTTTCGCTCGGTTCGATGCCAATTAAGTCTTGAACTAGCTGTTTTACCATAGGCATCCTAGTAGAACCACCGACCAAAACAACTTCCTCAATATCTACCGGAGAGAGTCCGGCATCCTTTAATGCCCGCTTTACTGGTGTTCTTAATCTACCTAACAAGTCTACACATAAACCCTCAAATTGCGATCGCGTCAAGCGGCTTTCTAGGTGTTTTGGACCATCCTCCGTGGCAGTAATAAAAGGTAAATTAATATCAGTGACGCTGACTGCGGAAAGTTCTATTTTAGCCTTTTCTGCGGCTTCCATTAGTCTTTGCAACGCTTGGCGATCGCGTCTTAGGTCTACCCCTTCTGCTTCTAAAAACTGTTCCGCCAACCAATCAACCACTTTTCTATCAAAATCATTACCACCGAGTTGAGTATCTCCACTAGTAGCCTTAACCTCAAATACGCCGTCTCCCACTTCCAGAATGGATACATCAAAAGTTCCCCCACCCAAATCAAAAACGAGGATAGTTTCCATATCACCTCGATCTAATCCGTAAGCCAAAGCTGCGGCTGTGGGTTCATTGAGAATGCGTAAAACATCTAAACCTGCAATTCTACCCGCGTCACGGGTAGCTTGACGCTGAGAATCATTAAAATAAGCAGGAACAGTAATCACAGCCCCAGTAACAGGTTCACCCAAATAACGACTAGCATCATCAGCTAATTTTTTCAACACCATGGCCGAAATTTCTTCCGGGGAAAATTCCTTATTCAGCCGAGGACAAGCAACTTTAATATTGCCAATTTCATCTTTACGGATAGTGTAAGGAACACGCTTAGAATCCGGGTTTAATTCCCCATATTTGCGCCCAATAAAGCGTTTTACCGCAAAAAAGGTATTTTGGGGATTAAGGACGGTTTGCCGTCTAGCCATTTGCCCTACAACCCTTTCACCTTCTTTACTAAAGCCAACGACGGAGGGGGTTGTTCGCATTCCTTCTGCATTGGCAATCACCACCGGCTTGCCACCCTCCATGACGGCGACTACTGAGTTGGTTGTCCCCAAGTCGATGCCAACTACCTTGCCCATGCGTTACTCGTCTCCCGTTGCGTGTTTTGTAGATTTATTATGATATAATAAGGCTGATTTTGGTTTAGTGCTAAATCAAGTCAACAATCCAATAATATAATAGTCATCATTAAATCAGGAATTAGAGGCATTTTAGCAACAGCATTGCTACTTGCTAAACTAGGATAGCATTTAGAAAGAGGCAAGAGGTAAGAGGCAAGAGGTAATTACACTTATTGCGATTACGATTATGGCTTATGATGGACTGGTATCTCGTAATTATCTCGCAAACTGTCATTGATTTTCACCCAAGTTCCGTCTGTGCGCCCGCAAAAACTATGAATAATAAATAGTTAAAATATGGGTGCATGTGTGTGATATAAAATTAGTAGTAGAAGATTTCATCATAGATAGTTGTATGGGAAAATTTACTCTATCTCGTCTTTTGCCTTTAGTTGTTGGTAGTGCTGCTGCTGGTGTCCTTGCTTTAATGTCTCCTGCTAAGGCGGTGGTATTAACTGTAAATGGAACTCCATACGATGTGACAACCATTCAAGGAACTTATCTTGACAATCAAGACAGGATCAAGAGTACTCCTTGGTGGGACGATCAAAACGCAGCCTACCAGGTTGTTACTGATTACTTATATTTGTTTCTACCACAACCAGAGTTCCCCACACAACAACTACCTGTTTCTACCAAATTCGCCTATTCCGCCTTCTATGACGACTATAACTATTCAAACTAACCCTATTATCCTTTTCCTTAGGGGCGTACTGGGCGTACGTTTATTTTATGATCTTAGACCTAAGATGCGCCCCCCCACCCCCGTCCCTCCGTCCCTTTTGACTTCAACGGGGGTAGTATCATTCCCGCAGTGGCACTTTCGTCTTGGCCGCAAGATGGAAAGCTAGAAAAAGCATAGCATCAAAAACCCGCACTGCCAACCCTGATGTAGCGGTTCCCTAGGATAAATTTTTCCACATCCTCGGACAGCGATTTTGGATACCTGGCACTCCACCAAAAACGGCAGGGACAATTGTTGAGGTGACGTTTTGTGTTTAGTCCCGACCTTGGGCGTTGCTAATTGTTGATGCCTAAACTCGTCAAAAACCGACTCCCCTGTTGCTACATTTTTCTTGTTTATTTTTTGGTGGTTTATATCGCTGGCAAAAACCTTTGTAGCGTTTGGCACAATCATCTAAAGAGTTACCTAACTCCAAAAAAGCTGTATAAATTAAACTCACGATTATTACAACGAGTCGTAACGTGGTAACAAAAACCATCCACTAATTGACGAAGAGAACGAGACAACATATAAATTAATTCCCATAAAATCAATAGTCAATGCTACAAGCAATCTATACCATATATTTAAACAGCGGCAATAAATTCTTCTACTGTTAACCCAGCAGTTCGTATCAGTCCACGTAAAGTCCCTTTTGCCACCTCATGATGATCAGGAACAGACAAAGTTACCATTTCACCTTCTTTGACCAAAATTATATGACTTGCACTTTGGCGTGCAAATCGCCAGCCCAGCTTTTCAAAAGTACGAACTACTTCTTGTCCACTCAGAACAGGTAATTTTGATGCCATAACTATACTAAGACTTCTACTTGTTTAGTTTCAATAGTCAATGGCAAGCCAATCTCTGCCCTAACCTGTAAGCAAGCAGAAATCGCATCTTGAATATTCTCTAAAGCCTCTTCTTTTGTTGCTCCCTGACTAATGCAACCAGGAATACTAGGACATTCAATAATCCAGACACCATCTTCATCTCGATCAATCGTGACATTGAATTTCATACTAAGTTGTAGTTAAGTAATACCTGTATTTTAGCTTTGAAAATTTCGATCGATTATTAGTCTTAATGGAAGATTACCGCATTAGGTCAACAATTCAAAATCAGGAATTATAACTATCTAAATTAGAATAGCATTTGCAAGGAGGCAAGATGCTTCGCACCAAGAGGCAAAGGAAGAAATAGAGTGAAAACTGCTGTAATAAGCTGTTACGCAGCTAAATTGATTGTACAATTATAATCTGGCTAAATCTTGTGGTGCGGGCATCTTGCCCGCTATAACTATACAAATTAAATGCAGTACAGCTTAGAGAGACGCAGAATTTCCCATCTCTAATTTGGGAAACTATACTAAAGCCGTGATTTCAGGTGTTCTACTAGCTGTTGTGCTTCCATAACACCTTCAATTCTGCCCACGGGTTGACCTTGTTTAAATAGTACCAAGGTTGGTAAAGCTGAAATTTGATACTGACTTGCTAGATTTCCATACTTTTCTGTGTCAATCTTGACAATCCGTAATCTGTCTTTTAATTGGTTGTTGACCTGTTCTAAAATTGGTACCATCATTTGACAAGGGCCACACCATTCAGCATAAAAGTCTACTAAGACGGGTAAATCTGAACCGGATAGCATTTCTTCAAAGCTATTGAATTGTTTTTTGGTTGTCATAACACACGCTAATTTTTAATTAATAGTTTGTTTTTATGTTAGTTCTTAGAATCTGGAATTTGTATATGTTTATATTTTTTATAGATCCCCGGTGTAGTCACGAAAACCCAGCCCTAGCCCCTCCCCGCAAAGGAAGGGAACTGGATTACCAATAATACCAATAATAAGTATTACATCGTCAAAGATTGGGGATTGGTTTCAATCAACTTCGCTAAGTCTTGCAAGAATCCAGCAGCATCAGCACCGTAAATAATGCGATGATCACAGGTAATAGTAACTTGCATTTGTTGACGCACAGCAAATAACCCGTCGGCTGTGGCTACTACTTGGGGACGTGATGCACCAATGGCTAAAATAGAACCTTGTCCAGGAGGTAAAATCGCATCAAAGGTATCTACACCAAACATTCCCAAGTTAGAAAGGGTGAAAGTACCGCTGTTATATTCTGCTGGTTGTAACTGTTTTGTTCTCGCGCGTTCCACTAAAGATTTCCAATTGCGAGATAAAGAATAGATGTCAATTGCATCTGCATTCTGTAAAACCGGTGTAATTAATCCGCCGTCATCCATGGCGACTGCTACGGAAATATTAATATGAGAGTGATTAACAACGCCCTGGTCTGAATAACTGGCATTAAGAATGGGGTGTTTTTGTAATGTTACGGCTACAGCTTTGGCTAGTAGTGCCGTCATTGTCACACCTTTGGATTTAATTTGCTTGTAAAGTTTATCTAATCCATCGGTGCTGATTGTGTAACTAACACGGAATACAGGTACAGATAGACTGGCTACCATGCCGCGAACTACGGCATTTTGCAAGGTAGTGAATGGTACTACTTGACCAGGAACAGAACTAGTAACCACCTGTGTGGGTACAGGTGTGACTACTGGGGCTGGGGCAGTTACAGGGGCAGGGGTGACAACGGGGGGAGTAACAACAAGGGTGGTAGCGGGCTGCACTTTACCGACAACAACCTCTATATCTTCAGCGACAATGCGACCGTAAGGACCACTACCTTTAAGGGTATTTAAATCAACTTTCAGTTCTTTGGCTAGTTTACGGGCGCGAGGTGAAACTACTACCCGACCTGGTTGATGGTTAGAACCATTTTGAGATGTGGTGACAGGAGTGGCAATTGCAGCAGCGGCTACAGGTGTGGGGGCGGGTGCGGAAGATGCAGCAGCGCCGCCTGCGTTAGCTAAGGACTTGGCTGTAGGTATTTCTGCTTCTGTTTCGGCAATATAAGCGATCGCTGCGCCCACTGGGGCGGTTTCACCAGCGGCAACGATGATATGGGCTAGATATCCTTCATAAAAGGTTTCTACGTCCATATCAGCCTTATCTGACTCGACAACCACCACCGTTTCGCCTTTTTCCACTTTATCCCCCGGCGATTTGACCCAGGAGACAATTTTGCCCTCGGTCATGGTGGAACTCAGCGCCGGCATAAATACTTCGTTAATGCTCATAATGGTGGTTTCAGAATCAATAAATAATATATGGACTTTAATTTATGGATTCTAACAGTTTTGTGGTCAAGTTGGTGATTTTTTGCCAAAGATAAAAATCCGTTTTTTACATCAAACTTAACCAACTATGTCATAGTCAGCGATTCTGAAATCCTTAATTTTTTATGATAGTTCTTCCTTGTCTTTTCTACTCTAACATATTTAAAATCAATTGTCAACCCCCTCCCATCTTTTGGTCTAGGTTTTCAACTTAGGGAAATTATCCTGCCAATAGGATAATAAAGCCTGCCAAACAGCCTCCAATTCAGCCCCACTACCATCAGATTTAGCCAAGGAAAGTTGCCCCCAGACACAGCGTCTGTCACGGGGAGTCTGTTTACCGTTGAGGAGATTCAACCATTGAGAGGGATTGAGGTAAGGACGATAAAAATAGGCAGTGAATTGAGATATTGTGACTGTACTTTTTCCCATGGAATTAATGCAGGCTGTTAAATAGTGGTTTTCCCCAGAGGAGAACTGTAAATGATGTCCCTTAGGGTTAACCTTTTCCAGAGGCTTTATTAGCTTAGGTAAATCAGGTAGATAACTAAATTGCTCATAGTAGGATTGGATATCCCCTAAACTAGAAGGTATGTAGTATAAATTGACAGTTAAACTCTGTCCAGAGCTTTGGTAATGATAAATTTGTCCTGATAATATTTCTTGCTTGTTATCAGCTTCAATACCTGTAGTCTGTTGCGGGAGATTATTCTGTTTTTGAGATCCAGAAACAGGTTCACTAGTGGTTAATTGCCAACCGGGGAGAGGAATTTGCTGGGGAAAATGATAGACAGTGGCTTTACTCAAGCCAGCACTGGTATGGAGAGAAAAATTAGATAAAATGATGCTCAAACTAATACCTATGATTAAATTTGAATAAGATAATGGTTGGGATTTATGAGATGTAACTTTTGACAGTGATGATGGAATTTGATGATTAGGTGATAGCAAGAGAATAATAAGCCCAAACAATAGGAACGAGAGTAAAGCAAAGATATCACCACCTTGAGAACCATGCCAATAATTAAATGCAGGTTTATCTGTAACTACAAGGGCGATAATAGCCAACCGGATAACGGAACAAACCCCACTAATAACCACTGAGAGGATAAAGGGCAAATAAATATTTTTCAGGAAAGAGGGAAAAAGAATGATTAACAGAAAAGAAGCTTTTAATAGCAAGATTAGAAGTGGTATTGCTGTACATTCTGACAAAACATCAATTGTCCCATTATTAACAGAAACAAGAGCGCCTTGAGTAGTGGAATCAAAGCCCAAGTACCATAAAAGAAAAGAGGTGAATTTAGCAGAAATGACTGTAATCTTAATTAGCATTCCCAATAATTTTACCAAGATTTCAACCAAGGGAAATATGGCAGTAATTACTAAATATCGGCGAAATTGTTTAATTCCCTGAAATCCCGATGCCAATAAAGCGAAACCTACGGAAGTGATTAACGGCAGAAAATACCAGAAAATAGAGATTTCTTGGACTGAAAAATTTGCATTGAGGTAGGGAATGATGATCAAACAACAACCAATAAAATTAGCTGGAAATACACTAACCAAGGTGAGATCATAGCGTTTCTGGTAAAGATGCCATAGGATACTTCCATATAGTGTTAGTTCCAAGAACCATTGATTGAAATTTTGTTCAACTCGCCAATAAAGTGTGAGGTTAATTGCAGAAATCAATCCAAAGATGAATAGGAGTAGGAAAGTATGATTTGATAAGTTAACTTTCCTGAATCTTTCTATTTTACGTTTGATTGTTAACATCATCTGTAACATTTTAAAAAACCTGTCCTATTTTGAACCAAACAATCACAAAGGTAAAACTAAGAATGAGAAGAGCAATAATTGTTCTAGAACTATTTTTCCATCTGCTCCTAAATTGTTGTCTCTTGGCTTCATTTGCCGCTTCGGTAATTCTTGTTTTACCAATGAGTAAGTTTCGTTTAATTGAATCTTTGATCTGAGGCTCTGGTAACTTTAATTCCTCTGGGGTCAGGTTGATATTCCTACCAAGAATTTGGATTTGTGCTTTGGTAAGACCAGAATTGAGACCCTTTTCGATTTGAGCTATTTGTTCAAGATTGCCCTTTTGCTGTTCAATTATTTGCTCATTTACTGATTTTAATAAACGTCCTGTATTTACAAAAACCAGGGGAATTGCTATGAAAAATGCGACTCCCATCAATAGGATTACCCAGCGAATAATTCTTTGAAAAATAATTTCTGGATAGCGGATATCATATTGATTTTCGCTAAAATAGCGAGTAAAAATCAACCCCAAACCAATCAGAAAAATCCAACTGTGTTCAGTGAACGCGCTAATGGAATTAAGTTCACTTTCAAAGTTTTGCAGTTTAAGCTCCGCAGCAACAGAGATAAAGTCTATGAATGACATAATTACAAGACCATAACCGATGATTGGTAATAGACCAGTTACATCACTGCTATTTAAGGATTTCCCACTCAACTTAACTCGACTGAAAAATTTGATAAAATTTCTGACTAAAGAGAAAAAGAAGAAATTAATACTTTCTCTGATATTATTCATTTAGGTTAATGTTCCTTTTCTAGAATAGGTTAGTTACAGGTGTTGATCTGGTGTAAAAAAGGTGATAACCCATGGGATTGCTGAGAAGGTGTTTGAAAAGTCATGATTGATGTATCAAATATTTTTGACACCTCCCTAACCCCCCTTAACGGGCAGTAAAAATGTGATTAAAATTACAGGATACGACTTTTAAAACATCCTCTTACGCAAGTGTTACACCAAAAATGTATTGTAGGGTGCATCAGACTGCAAAAATCTGGCAAATAAACGGATTGTTGATATCTGATGCACTTTACCAATGTGCCAGTTACATAAGTTCTGGTATTGTTTACTCACTGATAATAACTATATAGTTATGTACCGCTGATGAACATTCCAAAATTACCACTTTTTCGTATCTAAAAAAAAGCCATTATTGGTGGTATAATTAAGTTTCTCTGCTTTATACCCACTCAAACTACATCTCACGTTAAATTACTCAGCATTAATCCCCTAATCTATCATCCTCTTGAACAAAAATACCCTACTTCTTAGGGAGGTGGGGTATTTTTAGTATCATGTTTAGATGTCTCCGCGAATTTCTTCGACAATGCCGTCACGAAGGACAACTTCAACCTGCATTTTACTAATTAAGTTATCACCAATTTCAATGCGGAAAAAGCTTTCCAATTGAAATTGATTGACTTCTTCATCTAATTCCAACAATTGTACTTGCTGGAGGTTTTGCAGCATTTGATTTTTCTGTTCTAGAAGTTCACTTTTCTTTTGATTAACTTGGAGTTGAACGTTGTCAATTTGTTGGAGTGTCTGAGGTCCTGGTGGTTGAAGACTCTGTTTTTGAATAGCGGTAATTGCTCTTTGCCCTTCAATATCTAATTGTTGCAGTTGTTGGTCAATTTGATTAATTTGAACTTGTAATTGCTGGTGTACTTCCTCTTTCCAGAGAGGGGTAACTATCGCTTTCACATTAATCGGGCGTTTTAAAAGCAATTGAGGGTTGGAAACATCCATAAAAATTGTCCGTTCACTCTTCAATAGTTTGTAGTATGGAGATGAGTTCAGTTAGGAGACTGATACTATGTTTTCAGGAATGGAAAAAATATTTTTTTTCTGTTTCCTGTTTCTCCAATGGTTTCTGAAATCTGAAAGTTGGTAAAAACAATTTGCGATTTCGGGAATTATTTGGCAAACATTCCGTTAATAGTATCGCCATATCGTTCCATCACAATGTGACGACGAATTTTCAAAGTTTGTGTCATCATGCCATTTTCAATTGAAAACTGTTCCGAAATTAGTTTAAATGGTCCAATACGATCATCGGTTCGATAACCGGGACGGTTTTGAACTTCACGATTTAATTCTTGACGAAACAGATCCTGAACTATTTTACTCTCTAAGTCAATTTTTTGACTATCATTTATTTGATTTTGGATCTGATTTTGAGTTTCTGCCCATTTTGCTAAGGCTTCTGAGTTAGGGACAATTAAGGCACCAATACTTTTTTGATCTTGTCCTACTAACATAATTTGGTCAATATAGGGCGATCGCAAACAAGCGTCTTCTATGGGCTGAGGTTCGATATTTTCGCCGTTGCTTAAAACAATCGTGTCTTTTGCCCTCCCTGTTAATACTAGGTCATTTTGGGGCGTTACCCAGCCTAAATCACCGCTATCAAACCAACCTTGGGGGTCTATGGCTTTATTGGTGGCTTGAGGATTTTGATAATAGCCTTGCATGATTTGTGGTCCTTTGAGAAGGACTAAACCCCGTTCCCCTGCTGGTAGAGGTTGACGAGTTTCCGGGTTGACAATTTTCACTTCTGTACCAGCAATTGGTTGTCCCGAAGAACCACGTAAATTACGCCAAGGACGACGAGCATTAGTTACTGGTGATGTTTCTGTTAACCCATAACCCTGTAATATCTCAACACCAACAATTTCAAAGAAGTTATCTATATGTTTGGGAAGCGCCCCACCTCCACTAATAACGTGCTTGATTTTACCGCCTGTTGCTTCTCGTACTTTGTGATAAACTAATTTTTCCCCTAGTATATGAATCGCTAATAATGCCAATTCGACTATTTTGGCTTGAAAACGCTCTATCATTCCAGCATTAATGTGATTTAAACTCAATCCCTGGGAAATACGCCGTGATTCAATATATTTCTGGCTGATTTCTAGCAAAAACTTCACCAAGCTTTGTTTTTTGGCTGGTTGTTCTCGGAATTGCTTTTGCACGCCTTCATAAATTGATTCCCATAGTCTTGGGACAGCAATCATATAATTGGGTTTAAATTTCTTTAAATCTCCTTTAACAGAACGCAAATTAGTGTAAATTTGGCTACAACCTTGAGAAAGCAAGAAATATTCACCGCTGCGTTCATAACTATGCCATGTGGGCAAAATACTCAGGACTGTATCCCCTTTTTCTGGTTGCACAATCGTTCCCAAGGTTGTAACTTGATGTAGTAAATTTTTATGGGAGAGCATTACACCTTTGGGTTTTCCCGTAGTACCAGAAGTGTAAATTAATGTTGCTAAGGTTTCTGCACTATACTTATTTGCTACTAATGTATGATTGCTACCAATTTCTAGTAACTGGGAAAAGTTGACTACTGGAAATTTTAGTTCTGCGGGTGGTATTTCGTCAGAAAGTATAACTACCAGTTTAATCGCTAATTCGTTCAGGCGTTCCCCTAATTTATTTAAAGTTTTGAGATCCTCAACTACTAAAGATGTACTGCCACTATGGGAAATAATATAAAGTAACTCTTCTCGTTCCGCTTGAGAACTACGAACTGCATTTACAGCCCCAGCAGTCATGATACCTTGGTCCGCAATAAACCAACGCGGACTATTATCCGCAATCAAGGAAACTCGTTCTCCGTAGGGAAGATTTTCGCTATTATTTGTATTTACGCCTAATGCTTGTAAACCCGCTGCAAATTGGTTAATTTGTTCTGTAAGCTGACTATAAGTAATTTTTACTTCTGGTTGAGAATGGGGGTTATACAAGGCGATAATATCACCAAATCGCTTGGCAGCCAAAGGCCAAATTTCCGGTAATAACTCTACATTTGTGTAATCTACTAAACTCTGTAATGCAAGACGTTCTCGTTCAGAAATGTTGGTTAAGAAAGAAGTTGCAGGTTGATTATTTGTCATAAATGCTATTGTTAAATGCAATTAATCATGGTAGTTCAGATTCAGTTTACATATTAATTGATAAAAGTTTCTGTTGGTTTCTATCTACAAAATTCTATGCTAAACTGATTTTATATAGACTAAATACTATGGTTAAGTCTTCGTGCATTGCCTAATGTTGCCATATATTTTAGTATTTTTAACTAAAACGTTCTGATGTCGTTTCGCCTGGGGGTGATTCCCTATAGATGTGATGGATGTATTATTGCTGACAATCATTAACGCTGGGGCTTGTTTAACTTTGCCTAAGCTATTATCTATGGTTTCGGTTCGTAAACCTAAACAGTCTCAACCATTGTCCGTCGCCTCCACTTGTAAACCCGCCAAAGAAATAACTAGTTTCCCTTATTGTACAACCTACACCTTAACGGGTAGTCAGTTCTGTAAGTTCAGACCGCGTTTTTGTTCTCAGTGTTCTCTTAGCTAAAGGGAATATTGGTGAGTAGTAGCAGTCCTTGTGTTATTTGTGAATATCTTTCTTTTTTCTCTGCGCTCTTCATAATTTTAGATCAAAACATAAACTTTCACAAATTATACAGGATTGCTATTCATAAGCAACAAGGGAATGGGGAACTTGCGGGTAAAAAGTATTTGATTTACTTATGTAATATAAAAGATATTTAAAAACTAGAAGTTGCTCAAAGCTAGTGTTTGTAAGGCAAAATAGAGATGTAGTTATCAAAGATAGTTATAAGGGAAGGTTATCTATGACTTTAATTCAGGGTATATTGCTCACGTTAATGAATGCTGCTATTTGTTTGTTTTTGCCTAAACTGCTATCTCTAGTTTTCTCTACAAGAAATAGCGGAGAAACTAAAAGTCAATATCATCTTGAGTAGATTTATGTTTTTCTCGTCGCCACTTCGCCCTAACTAAACGAATTTCGTCAAAACTGTAGCTTGCTCCTAAATTTTCTCGAAGGGGTGTGAGGGAAATATCACCAACAATTTCTAAAATTTGCCAGATTTTTTTCTGACGTTCTAAAGGTACTAATTGACTGATATCTAAAGATTGTTTTTTCTCAATTAAATTGGAGAGATGATTGATAATTGTACCAGTTTTAACATTGCGTTTTTGGGCGATTTCTTCAATACTAAAACCCTGATTATATAACTCTAATGTAGTTAATTCTGTATCAGATGGTGAGTCAGAATAGAATGAAGAATTAACTCGATTAATGGGATTTTGTTGTAAGCCTTGTTCTTGACGATAGGCCTGAATTTCTGCTAAGAATTTTTCGCCATATTGAGATAGTTTATAACTAACAACACCGGAAATTTTACCAAATTCATCTAATGTTTTAGGTTGAATTTGTGCCATTAATTTGAGGGTAGAATCTTGAAAGATCATGTAGGGTGGGATAGCTTGTTCATCTGCGAGTTGTTTACGAAGCGATCGCAATTTTTGAGTTAAAATTTCCACATCTACAGGTTTATTATTTCCATCTTCCCAAGTCATTTTTTGCGCTATGGGAACAGCAATAGAAACTGGTCGTTGTTTTCGCATCACTTCCCAACTTAAAGCATTGAGTTTTAAAATTGAATAACCGTCGCTAGTTTGTTCTAATAAACCTTGATGTAATAGTGATCTTCCTAGCATTCTCCATTCGTCTAATGTTCTATCTTTACCAATTCCATAGGTAGAAAGTTGATCATGTTTATTAACGACAATTTTCTGATTTTTCGCACCTCTTAATACATCAATGATATGTAACATTCCAAATCTTTCCTTACATCTAGCTACACAAGATAAAAATTTCATGGCTTCAATTGTCCAATCTTGTACAGGTTTAGGATAACGACAATTATCACAATTACCACAATTTCCCGGAAATCTTTCCCCAAAATAACTTAATTGAATTGTGCGTCTACAGTCTGTCCCCTCTGCATAATCTATAACTTGTCTTAATTGCTGTTTAGCTATTAATTGTTCTTGAGGATCGGTTTTTTGATTAATACTCCATTCTATAGTTTTAATATCACCATAATTAAAAAATAATGTACATTTAGAAGGTTCATTATCTCTACCAGCGCGGCCAGATTCTTGATAGTAACTTTCTAAATTTCGAGGTAAATCCGAATGAATCACAAACCGGACATCAGGCTTATTAATACCCATTCCAAAAGCAATTGTCGCTACCATGACCCGCACATCATCCCGAATAAATCGAGTTTGATTTTTCGTTCTTTCTTCATCACTTAAACCAGCATGATAAGGTAAAACTGAAACTTGATCATTTTGTAATTTTAAAGTTAGTTCATCAACTTTTTTGCGAGTTAAACAATAGATAATTCCTGAACCTTCATTTTCTTTAACAATTTCTAATATTTCAGCGTAAGCACGGTTACTTTTAGAACGGACTTCATAATAAAGATTTTGGCGGTTAAAACTGGCAATATGAATACTTGGTTGTTTTAATCCTAATTGTTCAATAATATCGGCTTTAACCCTATCTGTAGCGGTAGCAGTTAGTGCAACCGTCGGTACATCTGGATAACGTTTTCTCAGTAGTCTTAATTGCCGATATTCTGGACGGAAATCATGCCCCCATTCTGACACACAATGGGCTTCATCTATGGCAAAGGTAGAAATTCCCACTTTTTCCTTAACTACGTCTAAAAGCGGCAAAAATCGCTCGCTAATCAAACGTTCAGGAGCAACATAAAGTAATTTTATTTTACCATTCATGATCGCTTCTTCACGAGAGCGAACCTTATAAGCATTCAGGCTACTATTGAGAAATGTGGCAGAAATGTTATTAGTTCTCAGTGCTTCTACTTGATCTTGCATTAAGGCTATTAATGGTGACACTACCACTGTTAAACCTGGTTTTAAAAGTGCAGGTAGTTGAAAGCACAGAGATTTACCCCCACCGGTGGGCATAATTACCATTAAATCACGATTTTGTAGGGCATCTTCAATAATTTGCCTTTGTCCAGGACGAAATTGATCGTAACCAAAATGATGTTTTAGGGCTTGTTCTAAGTGGGGGTACTGAAGCATGGTAGATGGTTGTCGCGTGTCTGAGTTGTGATGAAGATATTAAAATTTTAACGCACCTTGGGGAATGGGGAACGCTAGAATTTATAGATAGGAAAATGTCAGAATCAGGATATCCAGGATAAAAGGATTAACAGGATGAAAATAGGGATTTGATAACCAATTACTGATTACCCATTAGCAGCCTTAACTAGATATGTACCAATATGGGTTATTATAGAACATCAAAAGTACAAAATCAACTAATAACTGCTACCAAGTAAGGTCAATAAACATGACGCAAGAATTAATGGAATTAAGACAAAGTATCTTAGAAGGGCGTTATGATGATGCCTTGGAAATTATTGATGATTTGGAGGATATGAGCAAACAGGGAACTTTGCGAAAAATAGAAGCTTTTTTAGTGAGGTTGGTTATTCATCTGATTAAAAATCAAATTGAACAGCGTTTAACTAATTCTTGGATTGCTTCAATTTCTGATTCTGTGATTCAAATTGCCAAATTGAATATTAAAGATCATCAAAAATCCTATTATATTAAATCTGATCAATGGGGTGAATATTTAGCAGAAGCTCTAGAAATGGCAATTCGTCCCGCTAGTGCGGAGATTTTTGGTGGGACTTTAAAACCGAGTCAAGTTTCTCAAAGATTACAAGAAAAAGAATTAATTGATTTTGCAGAAAATCTTTTGTTGTTAACTTATGAACATCAACCTAAAGAGTTAGCAAAGATGATTGATAATTATTTAGCACAATTACCAGGAGGTGAAGATTGGTTTGAGTAATTTTGGTAAAACTAAGAAGTTTTTCTATCTCTAGAAAATACTATAGAAAATGTAGAAAATGTTTTTGACAGTGCGGAATAAACGAGTAAAAGAGGAAGGTTGATGCCAAGTCTGATAAAATTCTGGATAAAGCATATTTTGAGCGATTTTCCCAATGAGTTGATAATGTTCATCAGTTAGCTGATAAGCACTCATGGCTTTAATTACCATAGGTTGATCACCAACGCCTATTTTCCCTAAGCTATCAGCCGCCCGCCTACGGGTATATTTATCCTGTGATGTGTTGATTAATTTTACCAAAGCTGCGATCGCATCTGCATTACCAACGCCTATTTCCCCTAAGCTATCAGCCGCCCGCCTACGGGTATATTCATCCTGTGATGTGTTGATTAATTCTACCAAAGCTGCGATCTCATCTGCATTACCAACGCCTATTTTCCCTAAGCTATCAGCCGCCTGCCAACGGGTAGATTCATCCTCTGATGTCTTGATTAATTCTACCAAAGCTGCGATCGCATCTGCATTACCAACGCCTATTTCCCCTAAGCTATTAGCCGCCCGCCTACGGGTATATTCATCCTCTGATGTGTTGATTAATTCTACCAAAGCTGCGATCTCATCTGCATTACCAACGCCTATTTCCCCTAAGCTATCAGCCGCCCGCCTACGGGTATATTCATCCTGTGATGTGTTGATTAATTCTACCAAAGCTGCGATCTCATCTGCATTACCAACGCCTATTTCCCCTAAGCTATCAGCCGCCTGCCAACGGGTAGATTCATCCTCTGATGTCTTGATTAATTCTACCAAAGCTGCGATCTCATCTGCATTACCAACGCCTATTTCCCCTAAGCTATCAGCCGCCTGCCAACGGGTAGATTCATCCTCTGATGTCTTGATTAATTCTACCAAAGCTGCGATCTCATCTGCATTACCAACGCCTATTTCCCCTAAGCTATCAGCCGCCTGCCAACGGGTAGATTCATCCTCTGATGTCTTGATTAATTCTACCAAAGCTGCGATCTCATCTGCATTACCAACGCCTATTTCCCCTAAGCTATCAGCCGCCTGCCAACGGGTAGATTCATCCTCTGATGTCTTGATTAATTCTACCAAAGCTGCGATCGCATCTGCATTACCAGGGTCTATTTTCCCTAAGCTTTCAGCCGCCGACCTACGGGTATCTTCATACTGTGATGTGTTGATTAATTTTACCAAAGCTGCGATCGCTTTTTGCCGGTCTGTTTCTTGTAGGGCTACATCTGCTTGATCATGAATATTACTAACACTCTTATCGAATTTCCAATTAATAATCTGCTTGACTATTTTATCTGCTTGAGAACAATGTTTAAATTCGGCTATGCCCCCAGCAGCTAAAAAATAGGCTCGATATCCATAAAAACCTTTACCCTGATATTTTACACAGCCATCTTGAAAATTTATCAAAGCTTGAATAAACGACTCTTTTTCACTTTCATCTACATCTTCACGGCCCAGCCATAACAATATGGTTTGTTTCCACTGAGGTTCAAAAATGCGGTATTTTTGTGCCTCTATGGGTTTATTTTTATGGGTTTTCGGTAAGAAGAAATCCCAATCATTAATTGCTGTTGCTGCCAAATATTCTTGAAATGAGGTATGGAAAAAAGCATAAACAGGTTTTTCTTTTATATCTGTGCCAATCCGATTAAGCCAACCTAATTTTAGGGCTAATGTTAGTTTATCATCACCTAAAAACTTTTTAACGAACCCATCCAGCAAGCGGAAACGAGAGGTTGCTTGATCTATTGCTTCCCTTGCTAATTTACCTAAATCAGTAATCAGTTTTTGACGTTGTGTTTCGCTTATTTGCGCGAATTCATCTTGTTTCCATCCGTTAAAATTATCAACTAATTGCTGATAAAATTCTGCTTGTGTATCTGGTAACTTTGCCTCTCTTCCTTGCCAATTTAAACAAAGTAGTGTTAACCGCAGAGGATTTTTAACTAAATCTTGAATCCGTTCTCTACCAGCTTCTTTTAAAGTCTTACATAACATTCCACCCGCTTCTTGTTGAGAAGTAAACCAGTTATTAATAAACTGTTCTACCTGTTCAGGATAAGAAAAATCTAAAGTTCTATAGGTATCAAAATCATAAAGTTTATTGTTACCACCATCCCATAAATTTAACCGACAAGTTAAAACTATTCGCGCTTGATTAATATATCCACCGTCCTGAATTTGTCCAGCAATATCTGTTAAGATATTACCGGAAACAGATTTTGTAGACATTTCATCTAAACCATCTAATAATAACCATACTTTGTCTTGATTAAATTGGGCAATAAAATCATCTTTAATGTCTTTTGTAATTTCTGATATTTTACTTCTCTCAACAGCATTCCGTAACCAAATTTTATCTAAATAATCTCTTAGTTTTCCATTTTCTAACTCTGCTAAAGATACCCAAATAATAATTGATTCTGAACTTTCCCGAGATAAATAATCAGCAATTTTTTGTAGTAATGTAGTTTTACCTGCTCCCGGTTCACCAATAATCGTAATGCGTTTACCTTGACTTTTTTTAGTATCTTTCTTGTGAAAAACTTGGGTTAAAAATTCATTATGTTCATATTTTTGAGTTATTTCTGTCTCTTGATAAAGTGCTGAACCTTGTTCTGGAGGAATATTTTGATTATGATCGTGTTTGGGTTGTTTTTTCCGTTCTACTAAACCCATTTCTATATAAATATCTGGCAATTTAAAAGTTACCCCCTCAGCGCAAGTAAGGGGATTTGTGGTTAATTTTTGCCGTTCTTGCAACTTTTCGCGGCAGATTTTTTTCCAGTCAATGGGGGGTAACTTTGTCCGACCTTCCCCTTCAGACGAGTTTAGTCAATTGTAATGATTATGTTGGTTAGTAATATTAACGTTTTGGGCAACAGTTGATCCTTTTTCTGCGTTTATTATTTCTGCCAATTTTGTATTATTATTAATAACTGAAGGGTGATTTTTAATTTCTTCTGCTTTCTTTTTAATTTCTTCAGCAGTCTTTGAGGTATCAGTATTCACTGAACTTTCCAAATCTAAAACCGCTTGTTTAATTTCCTCGTCCTGCATAGCTTCTGTTAATTCTTTTACAGCTTGATCATAATGTAATTCCTGGACTTTATTTTCGTCCACAGCCGCAGTTAATTGTGGTGCTAACTTCTTCTGACGTAACTTATTGATTAATTGATTTACTCTTCCCCAGATCATATCACCAGTATTTTCACCTATCTTTTCCAGAGATTTCATGCCTATTGTAGCAATAGCAGTTGCAATAGCTGTAGTTATTATCAATTCCATAAATTTAATTTAAAGTAAGTTGGATACTAAAAATCAAGGTTGTTTTGGCTGTGGAAAGGCTGTTTTTAGCTGCTATCCTCAGTTTCTCGCCAATACTAACACAATTCCCCTAAAAAATGTCAGAATATAAATTGTTAACTTTTTTCAACTCAAATCATGAAAGCAATTTGGAATGGTGCTATTCTAGCCGAAAGCGATAATACCGTAGTTGTGGAAGGAAACCATTATTTCCCTGCTGACTCTATCAAGAAGGAATATTTTCAAGACAGCAGCACCCACAGCACTTGTTCTTGGAAAGGAGTTGCTAATTATTATAGTATTCAAGTTGATGGTCAAGTTAATAAAGATGCTGCTTGGTACTATCCTAGCACCAAAGAGAAAGCTAAAAATATCGAAGGTTATATTGCTTTCTGGAAAGGTGTAAAAGTAGAAGTTTAGTACACAAAAATATCCCGGACTTCTCCAAGAAGTCCAATATCTGAATTTTGAAACCAGTCTTTCTAATCCTTTGCAATGACAATATCATTAGATTTAATCACAGCATAGGCTTCCGTCCCTTCAGATAATTCTAACTCCTCTGCGGAAACTCTAGTAATCATTGAAGTTAATTCAACTCGGTGAACAATTTCTAAGGTTATTTCCGTATTTATAGTTCCTGTGGTGACTCGTTTCACAACTCCCTTGAGAACATTACGGGAACTGACTTTTAATGGTTTCTTAGCACTAACAATTTCAAATTCAGAGTTGTTAATTTCTGGTTTTTCCTGGATATTTGATAATGATAATGGTGATGAATATTTCCTAAGTCCCCGGACTAATTCCCGTAAAATTTCTGTTTTCGTACGTTGGGAATTTTGACAAAATTCTTCTAAAATCTGGCGTTCTTCTTCAGATATTTGAAATGTTACCCAACCTTGGCTTTTTCTTGGCATAAAACTACTAACTTATTGACTAATTATAACTAATTTAATTGCCAGGTTTAGACCCCTGACTTCTCAGAGAATTTAGGGATCTGGGGTGAAACTCTTAATATAGTGTGATACTAAGCAAAGCTAGAAATACCAAAATCTGGTGGTATATCTTGTATTCTCCCCGGTCCAATGGCCTGTAATCCTTCTTTGAGGATAATATTACCAGTATACAAGGCTTTACCCACTATCACACCTGTTACACCTTGGGGTTCTAAAGCTGATAAACTTAATAAGTCAGTAACAGAACTTACACCACCAGAAGCAATTACGGGTATGGAAATGGCCGCAGCCAGTTCTCGTAATGCGTCTAAATTTGGTCCTTGTAATGTTCCGTCTCTGTTTATATCAGTATAAATTATCGCTGCTGCCCCTAATTCCTGCATTTGTACTGCTAGTTGGGTGGCTAATACTGATGAGGTTTCTAACCAACCACGAGTAGCAACTAAGCCGTTACGGGCATCTATACCAATAATAATCTTTTCAGGAAATTCTTGACAGAGTTCCTGGACTAGTTGGGGTTGTTCAACCGCGACAGTTCCCAGAATTGCCCAATCTACTCCCAGATTGAATAATTCTACCACACTGGAGCGATCGCGCAATCCGCCCCCAACTTCAATGGGTATGGAAAGATTATTTCTAATGGCTGCAATGGCGGCCAAGTTAACTATTTTACCAGCTTTTGCGCCATCTAAATCAACTAAGTGTAATCTGGTCGCGCCTTGGTCAGCCCACATTTTCGCAACTTCTACGGGATTTTCGCTAAATACTTGGGATTGTGCATAGTCTCCTTTATATAGTCGCACACAGCGACCTGCTAGTAAATCAATTGCGGGTATTACTTCCATAATTTGTCCGTTCTCCGTTGTCCGTTAACTGTCACCTGTTCCCTGTTCCCTGTCACCTGTTCCCGTGGCGTAGCACCTGTTCCCTGTCCCCGTGGCGTAGCACCTGTTCCCTGTCCCCGTGGCGTAGCACCTGTTCCCTGTTCCCGTGGCGTAGCACCTGTTCCCTGTCCCCGTGGCGTAGCACCTATTCCCTGTCCCCGTGGCGTAGCACCTGTTCCCTGTCCCCGTGGCGTAGCACCTGTTCCCTGTCCCCGTGGCGTAGCACCTGTTCCCTGTCCCCGTGGCGTAGCACCTGTTCCCTGTCACCTGTTCCCTGTCACCTGTCACCTGTCACCTGTTCCCTAATTCCTGTACTGCTTGGCGGAAGCCTAAGACTAGTAAGATGTTAGCCAGGGTTAAAAAGGCTTCTGCGCTGCCATGTAACCAGTCTACATTGGCTAATTGTTCTCCATACTGCACTTTGGCGTAAATACCAGCGGGAATAGTGACGGCGACAAATACCAATGTGCCGTAAAATCCATATAGGGCTAACCGTGGCATTTGTGGACTGCGGCTGATAAACCACAGGAAACCCAAATAGGGAAAAAGAGAAAGGGCAAAGAGGGTTTCTTTTGATATCATTGTTGTGATTTGATGGTTTGTGTCTTCATGGGGCTTGTAGGTTTGGTAGAACGCCAAATTATATAAGCTGCCGCCCAAAGGGTAAAGTTACCAACTAATGTCATGGTAGCTTGTAAGGTGACTAACCATTCTAGGGTTTGGGAATTGTCGAAATAATGCCAAGTACAAGCACACATTGCGCTAATTAAAGCTGGTAACATAGCAAAGGACAATCCCCACCAACTCCGATTTTTTGTCAGTTCACCATATATCCAAATTAGCCATATTGCGGTTATCCACTCAATGACGCTGGAAATATGAATTATCCAGGTGGGAATTGAAAGTACGTGCATAATTAATCTAAAATCTAGAATCTAAAATGGCGAAAATGCGGGTTTTATTGTCTGGGTATTACGGTAAGGGTAATGGTGGTGATGAAGCTTTGTTAGCCACACTCCTGCAAATGTTACCACTAGATGTTACTCCTGTGGTGCTTTCTGGAAATCCTGAAGAAACCCATCGTCATTACGGTGTGGAATGTTACAATCGTATGGCATTTTTCTCCGTCTTCAAGGCTTTGCGTTCTTGTGATGCTTTTGTTTGGGGTGGTGGTAGTTTAATGCAAGATGCTACTAGCACTATTAGCCCTTTTTATTATGGCGGATTGATGGCTTTAGCTCAAGTTATGGGTTTGAAAACTGTGGCTTGGGGACAGGGTATAGGTCCTTTGTTGCGTTCCCAAACTCGATTTTTAGCCCAGCAGAATTTTGCGGGTTGTACTCAAATCAGTGTGCGCGACGTTGCTAGTTCTCGGTTATTATCAGATTGGAGTATACCCCATATCCTTGCCCCTGACCCGGTTTGGGCGTTAAAATCAAAGCCAGTACCGGAACTAGCAGAGTTACCAAAACCGAGAATTGCGGTGACTTTAAGAAATCATCCTCAATTAACAGAAAATCGGTTAACAAATTTAACTCAAGCCTTAGTTAATTTGCAAAAAGAAACTCAAGCCTTTATTTTACTATTGCCATTTCAAAAAAGTGAAGATCTAGGAATTGCGGAAAAAATTCATACTCAATTACAAGATGTGAGTAGAGTTATTTGTTCCGAAGATCCACAAATTTTAAAAGGTGTATTTCGCGGTGTAGAAATGTCCATAGGAATGCGTTTACATAGTTTAATTATGGCAGCTAGTGAAGGTTCTCGTTGTTTTGCATTGAGTTATGATCCTAAAGTCAATCATTTAATGGAAGATCTAAAAATACCTGGTTGGGATTTAAAAGATTTACCAGAGGATGTAGAGTTAATTAGTAAAACTTGGATTGATTATTATCATCATGGTGAATCCTTGTCAGATACGAAAATTCAATCTTTAGTAAATGGAGCTTTTTTACATCGGGATTTGTTAAGTAAAGTGTTAAAATGAAATTGATTCTATAATTTAGTTAAGGTTGATATCATCCTCAAGGAGATTGATTATGACAGCTATCACAGTCAACTTAAACCCCATTATCCAACTTACCGAAAACCAATTTTATCAACTCTGTCGAGAAAATCCTGAAGTCAAATTTGAACGCAATACCAAAGGAGAAATATTGATTATGTCACCAACAGGAGGAGAAACAGGAAAACGTAATGTGGAAGTTGCAGCAGATTTTGTGTTTTGGAATCGTCAAACTAAATTAGGAGTTTGTTTCGATTCTTCCACTTGTTTTAAACTTCCCAATGGTGCAAATCGTTCTCCTGATGTTGCTTGGATAAAAAAAGATAGATGGGATACACTGACACTAGAAGAACAGGAAAAATTTCCACCAATTGCTCCAGATTTTGTTTTAGAATTAATGTCACCCAGTGATAGTTTGCCAGAAACACGGGCAAAAATGCAGGAATATATGAATAATGGAGTTAAATTAGGTTGGTTAATTAATCGGAAAATGGGTCAAGTTGAAATTTATCGTCTTGGTAAACCAGTAGAAATATTAGACTTTCCTCAAGAATTATCAGGTGAAAATATTTTACCAGGATTTATTTTAAATATGGAAATTATTTGGGGATAGAAAGGTTTTCCCTAAAACGGCTAAGGTGCGTAAACCTTCAGGTGTTTCATGAAGCCTTGTCAAATCATCAGCATATTTATCTAGTTGTTCCGGTGGGATACCTGTACGGACAATTACAATTTCGCTGCTCATATTATTATTGAATCTTTATAAAAGATGAAAGTGTTCAAAAGCTTCTCTAATTAATGGCAATCTATCTGGAGGACAAGGATAAACTCTTGGTTTTCCTTGAGAACTGCGTTGAGATGCTTTAATTGCAAGTCCTAACTGTTCTTTAGCATGAGCAATCCAACAGGTTTTAACTGTTACCTGATGTTTAGTTTTGATGTAATCCTGGAGTTGCTTGTAAGTAGTCATACTTGAGAATTGATATTACCTAAGATGAAGATATTAAAGAAGATATTAAGATTTTAACGCACCTTGGGGAATTGGCAGAGGGATAGTAGTTATAATTGCAGAAGGGGCTATTTCATCGAAATCAGTCGGGTAAGCTTACTACAGCTTTAAGTATGAGTATAAACACACAATTTCAAGCTAAGGTAAACAACGGCAAAATTGAAATTCCCGTTGAGTATCAAGAACAAATATGCAGCGCCGAAATAGTGCAAATCGTGATTTTGCAACCTGCACCAACACAGAAACACTTTCCACCAACGGGTATTATCGCCCAGTTAACAGCAAATCCCATGCAAATATCAGGGTTCAAGCCACTCACCAGAGAGGAAGCAAATGAGCGCTGGTGAAATGATGCGATGTTTTATTGATTCCAATATTTGGCTATATCGCTTTATATTAAATTCCACTGATTCCAGTGCAATACAAAAGCAGAAAATAGCTACAAGGGTAACAAGTCAAGAAAACTTAATTATTACAGGACTTACGCAAAAAGAACCGAAAGTAGGGGTAATTCATGAATTACCCCTACACAAGAATAAGGTGTTCAGCCACATCTTATGTAAGTCCTATATTAGTACGCAAGTTATTAATGAGGTTTGTGCGAATTTAATTCGTAAAGCAGGTTGTGAACATGACTTAATTATTGAAAATACTTTAAATGAAACGTTTAAATTTGGCTGATAATTATCTTGAGGATATATCCAATTTTGAAAAAGATACTGAAATATATTACCAGTTATTGTCTCACGAGGTAAATAACTTTTAATCGTTGGTTGTACAGCGATTCCCATAACTATAGCCATAAAGAAATAGCAATAACTTATATCTAAACTATTTTTTTCTTTTTCTATTGCATCAAATACTGTGATTAAAGAATCTTCTAAACTTATTCCCTGAATGTTTTTCTCTTCATATAATTCTGCATAGGAATATGACTGAATTATCTCTATGACTAAACGTAAAGAATCAGGAATTTCAGCAGATAAAATGAGAGGAGACTTTTCAACTTCACATAATATGAATGTCATAGTTAATTGCTACGGATAAGGATGTGTCCAGTAGATAGTTACTATCTATTCTTTTGATTGTGAAATTCAACAAATTTAAGATTGAATATAAATCTTGATCATGTATAATTCCTATAATTTTGTAAATCGGTTTCAGAAATTTGATCTGCTGGAACAAACTTGTAATGTTTTTCCTGTACGATTCTTACCTCACCTTCATATATCGTCAATTCAAACATAGCAATAAGAGCGTTTTTCATAAACTGTGCTGATATGGAACGACAAATTAAATTGGGAAATTTTTCAAAACAGTAACTAATATCTTGTTTTGTTTGTACTATAGAAATTTGATCATTACCTGCTTTCGCTTGAACAGGTACTATAAATTGCATACCATTACTATTAACACCTACATAAACTTCATCTATTTCTATTTGTCCAATACCTTTAACATGAGTTCTCAGGTGATTTTGCAAAGAGTATGCTGTTACACTCAGAAATATATCTATTAGGCGATTATAACGGATTTTAGTTAAAAGAGCTTGTTCATCACCTGACATATATTGATTAATAATTTCAGGTGTAGCATCAGGTATTTTAATTGGTATTAAATTTAGGTTGGGAATAATGCGATTAATTTTCACAAGTCTAAAACAATAATTACCCGTACCATTTAATTCAATTATCCACTCTAAACCTATAGGAGCAGTATCTGTAATAACTTTAGGTAGTGGTTTTCTAAATCTAAAAGCATAAAGAATATCTCCTAAATTCTTTGCAGATTGAATACCCAAATCTTTCGCTATCTCTGGAAGTTCATTACGATTAAATTCAAAATAATCTAATCCTACTTGGTAATAGCGTTGAAAAATTCCAATAATAACTGAGTTATATAAACCTTCTTTCATCATGGTGATTCCTTGGTACTAAATAATTAGCTGTATTAGCTAAATGCTAAATCTTCATTTTTTCCTAGTTCTCGGTTCTATAACATGAGGGTTTACTCCAAAATATTTCGCTGCTGCTGACATATCAAATCTTAATAAATTAATATCCCCTAAATCTTTAATACCTTGAGGTTGAGACGATTTGATATCTAAAACTTGAATAATTTCCTCTGCGACTGCTTGCGCTAAAAGCGGAGGAACAGAATTACCAATTTGTCGAAAACCATGCCATTTTGTGGGATGAAATCTAAACCAATCAGGATAAGAATGTAAACGCGCAGCTTCCCTAACCGTAATACATCTGGGAATAAAAGGATGTATGGGACGAGGAGAAGTAAATGCACCTTTATTACTAGGTGTTCCCGCTCTTAAAGTATTACATAAACCATGAGGATCAAGTTTATGAAAACGACTGATTGATTCAATTTTACCATGGGGTGTAGAGGCAAATCTTTCCATAGATTCGGGTGAGTGTTTACTTCTTAAACTTGATGTGAGTAAATTATGATCATACTGACGTTGATAGGAATAGTTATTTTTGACAATTTCCAGATTACGCAGTTTTTTAGCATAATTACTAGGGTTACTAAATTCAGTAATTATCCAATCTTGTTGATATAATTCTGGATAGTTTTCTATGACTGGTAAATCTTGTAAAGCGTCCCAAACTGTCGGAGATTTTTGACCAGGGAATGTAATTTTTTCTGGATATTTGGGTAATTCTATATTTTGACGTGAACCGAGTAAAAATAACCTTTCTCGATTTTGTGGGACTCCATAATTAGCTGCATTTAAAACTTGATAATTTGCATTAACTTGATAACCACTTTCGGAAAATTGATTAATGATTTCTGCAATAAATTCTTTATGTTTCCCGACTGTCATTCCTTTGACATTTTCCAATACAAAAAACTTAGGTTGTAATTCTCTAACCAACCTAATAAAATGGAAAACTAAAGAGTTTCGGGGATCATCAAAAGAACGTTTTCCCATTAATGAGAAACCTTGACAGGGTGGACCACCAAATACTACATCAATTTCTTGATTAGCAATTTGAGAACTATTCCTAATTTCTTCCCCTGTTGTCTCTTCCACGCTTTTACATAATACAGTCCAAAAAGGAAAATTAAATTGATGAATTGCACAATGAATTGGGTCTATTTCCACAGAAGCAAGGACATCAAACCCAGCTTGTTCAAAGCCTAATGTCATCCCTCCTGCACCCGCAAATAAATCAACTGCTATTGGTCGTTTTTTGGTCATTTTAACTATTATCTACTTTTTCATTGCTAATATTTCCTTTGCAGTGCGATCGCACACTCCCAATTCTCCCAAAGAATAGCGCATTTCTTGATAATCTGTCAAGGTTTTTTGTCTTTTTTGACAATTTAATAATAATTCCATAGCAGCTTGAGTAATATTCTCTGTTGTGGCTTTTTCCTGTAAAAATTCTGGAACAATTTCCCGCATGACAACTAAATTTACTGGAGAAGCAAAGGGAATTGAACCTTTAAGAATATGACGTGCAATCCAAGCTGTAAGGGGGTGTAGACGATAAACTACAACTTGGGGAACATTTAATAATGCTAATTCTAAATTCACAGTTCCCGATTTAGTAATTGCAAAATCAGCCGCTGCAAAAACTTCTCTTTCTTTACCTAATACTACCGTAGCTTGCAAACTATAATCTTTAATTGCTGCTGTAATTGTATTTCTAAATGTTTCCAAAGATAGAGGAATTAAAAAATGGACATTTGGTAAATTAGATTGAATATTTTTAGCCGCTGCAAAAATAATTGGTAACAGATATTTTAATTCTTGATGACGGGAAGCTGGTAACAAAGCAATGGTAATTTCTTCCTCTTTAATTCCTAATTTTTCCCTAGCAATTTCTCGACTGGGTGCATTTGCCATTCTATCAATTAAAGGATGTCCTACCCAACAGACATTTGCCCCATTTTGTTGATAATACCGCGCTTCTTCTGGGAAAATTGCTAATAGTTTATCTGTAAAACCAACAATGCGGTTGGTATTTTGAAAACTCATTGACCATACCCACTCTTGAGGAGCAATATAATAAGCAACAGGAACATCAGGTAAATTTTCCTTCATGTAAGTCCCAATTCCCAAATTAGGACCCATATAATCAATTAGTACCACCAAATCAGGGGGATTTTCTTTTAAATAAGCGATCGCACTCCGTTGTACTCTTAATGTAGGAATAACATAAGGCAAAGATTCAATCAAACCCATTGAACCAATACCACTGGTATTACCTAAAATTTTCGCCCCAGCTTGGGCCATTTTCTCCCCACCCAAAGCTACAATTTCTAAGGTCAACCCAACAGCCACAGCTTGACGCTGAAGCG
The DNA here is from genome assembly GCF_014696755.1 of Anabaena sp. FACHB-1391. Taxonomy (NCBI): domain Bacteria; kingdom Bacillati; phylum Cyanobacteriota; class Cyanophyceae; order Nostocales; family Nostocaceae; genus Anabaena; species Anabaena sp. FACHB-1391. Next base: position 71,828 of record NZ_JACJQS010000013.1, read on the forward strand.
CTGCAATTAATAGCGAACCCTGTAAATCTCCAGAAACTTCACCAGTACTAATAAATATCCGCATTTTAGATTTTAGATTTTAGATTTTTACTTACTTTTCTATTTTTTTTATTATTCTTCTTTTCTTCCTTCGTGTCCTTTGCGTCTTTGTGGTTTTTTAAAACTTTATTCTTTCCACCAAAACAGAGTCACTAATCAATTTTGAGGACGGGAAAACCCCGCCCCAGATTTGATTTCCTATTCATTATTCATCAATGACTGTTTTTTTGCCTTTTCCGGGAATTAACCCTCGTCTTCCCGGCATTTGGGAAAGTAGCAAAAAACGGCGAAGATGTTTTAATTCTTCCGTATCTCCCAAATTTTCCAACTCTTGTAAAGCATCTTTAAACAGCAAATCAGAATGATAAAGCAGACGGAAAGCCTTTTTAATTAATTGAAAATCGCTAACAGCCATCCCTGAACGTTTTAATCCTACCAAATTGAGCGATCGCACTCTTGCAGGATTTCCCTCCACTAACATATAAGGAGGTACATCCCTATCAATACGTGCCATACCGCCTATCATTGACATTCCCCCAATATGGACAAATTGATGCACACCTAAAACACCGCTCAACCTAGCTCGTGATTCAATATGTACATGACCTGCCAATGCTACAGAGTTAGCAATAATCACAGAATCTGAAATCTCACAATTATGACCTACATGAACATAGGCCATTAATAAATTGCCATTACCGATAATTGTCGCTTCTCCACGTCCAGTAGCGCGGTTAATCGTTACGTACTCCCGGATAGAATTATTGTTACCAATTCTTACCCAAGTCGGTTCTCCCAGGTATTTGAGGTCTTGCGGCTGCATACCGATAACGGCGCCGGAAAAAATCTGATTTCCTGTACCAATTTCACAAAGTCCCTCTAGGACAACGTGAGAGCCAATTACAGTATCTGCACCAACTTTAACATTCTCTCCTATCACAGCATAAGCACCGACTTGCACTGTTGGGTGGAGTTTTGCGTTAGCATGAATGACAGCAGTTGGATGAATAAGTGTTTTCAAAGGTGAATCTCCCAAATTAAGTGCTTTTTTATATCCAGTATTTCAGTGAAGAAACTTGTCGGGTAAAGTAAGTTATGTGTGAGGGCGAAAATTGAAAATTAGGGGTATAGTAGTGTTTAATTTATTCAAACTTTCTCAAAGCTACAACGTATCTAAACATTAGCCATTGAGATTTCTTTAATTGCAATTAATGATTAACTAATCAAAGAAAACATCAATTCCCCTTCAGCAGCTAATTGTCCATTAACTTCCGCTTTTCCTTGCATTTTTCCAAAACGACGCTGCTTTACCCACAACAGTTCCACCGTCATGACTAATTGATCTCCGGGAACAACTTGACGACGAAAACGAACTTTATCAATACCGGCAAATACAAATAGTCCTCCTTGTGAATCTGGCATTTGCGTCATGACCACACCCCCAACCTGTGCCATTGCCTCAATAATTAGCACACCGGGCATCAGCGATCGCCCTGGAAAATGCCCTTGAAATTGGGGTTCATTAAAGCTAACATTTTTAATACCCACGGCTTTTTTTCCAGGAACATAGTCAATAATCCGATCTACCAGTAAAAATGGATAACGATGGGGTAATAGTTCCTGAATTTCCTCAATACTAAAGGTAGTTTTAATAGTCTGTGGATTGCTTGACGGAGAATTAGATTCAGTAATAGTGGACATTAGTGGTACTTTACGTAAGTTATTAGACACCAAAATAAGTAAATTGGTAAATTGGGGAATTTTAGATCAATTCTAAAATCCTGTTTGCTAGTTTAATGTGTAAATTATGACTAGCCTTGTAAGCCAAAAAATGAGCTATAGGGAAATTTCCCAGCAAACTCAAATCTCCTACTAGATCCAAGATTTTATGACGAACTGGTTCATTTGCAAATCGTAATGGTGGATTTAACCAACCTTGGGGACCACAAACTAGAGCATTATCTAAACTCCCACCTTTAATTAATCCCGATTTTTGTAAATGTTCAATTTGATGCTGTAACCCAAAAGTTCGCGCAGGTGCAATTTCTGAAACAAAGTCAGCAGAAGACTTTTCTAAATCTGTACTCATTAAAAAACTGTACCATTGATTACCAATTGCCGGCAAATTAAAATCTATACCATAGCTAAAACGAGTTTCTGGAGCGGGTAAAGCGCAAACAAAAGCATCACCCTCATAAATCCAAATAGGTTCAGTAATAATTAAAGGTGTAGTTATTTTCACTAGTTGTTGGGAAACTAAACCGACTTCCGCAATTTTCTGACACCAAATTTCAGCCGAACCGTCTAAAAGGGGTATTTCCGGTCCATCAATTTCAATTTTGACATTATCAACCCCCATAGCTGCCAAAGCCGCCAATAAATGCTCTACAGTGCGAACACAGACTTGATTCTTACCCAATTGAGTAGAAAGCACAGTCTGACTCACAGCCGCAATTTGCGCGGGGATAATTGGTGAACCAGGTAAATCTACCCGGACAAAAAAGCGACCACTTCCCGCTGGTGCTGCTAATATTCGCACTTGAGTTTTAACACCACTATGCAGCCCCACACCAGTCTGAGTAATTTCCCCAGCTAAAGTATGTTGCTGCATAGTCTCACCATCTGTAATATTGTAACTAATATTGCCCATCTTCCATCTTGAGTAGAAACCCTGATTAATATTGTCCTGATTATTGACCAAACAAATTAAAATCTTTCCCCGATCCCAAAATTAATCCGACTTTCATTATTATCAGTGATCCCGTAATCTATCCGAATAGGTCCTAGTGGTGATTGTATCCGCAAACCTAAACCATAGCCATAACCGTCGCCACTTTTATTTAACAATTGTGCGGCTTTGGTACTAGTTCCCAAGTCACTACCATAATCAAAAAATAGTGCGCCACTGACAACAGAGAAAACAGGAAACCGATACTCAGCCGCAGCTTGGATATAACTGCTACCAGATCCTAATCTACCTTCACCATAACCCCGCACCGAGTTACTACCACCGAGAGTAAAAGCTTCATAGGGAGGTAAATCTCCTAAAATCGTCCCCCCTTGGGCGTTAAATGCTAAAGTTTCTGGTTTTTTACTAAAGCCAATCAATTTAATCGGTAGATACTGACTATAGTTACCCCGGAACCTAGTCATAAAAATACCACCTGAACCTACAGGTACAGATTGATCAAGTCCAAAGCTGAGGTAAGAACCTTTTGTGGGTTGGTTCGGATTATTACGGAGATCCCTTTGCGCTCCTAACTTGAGTAGAAATAAATCGTCTTCTCCTGAAGGGGAAACAGTTAAGGGAATTTTAGCACTAATGTTGCTACCATCAAATAGCGCCCCTTCTGTCCTCAAATTACCATCAGCATCACGACCAGAAACCCGTTGATATTGTAGTCCAGCAGAAGCCACCCATGCTGCATTTTTGTAGGGATTGGTCGTCAATGGACGAGTAAATGTGATACCACCACCCAGCCGAGTAATCCGGGGGCTAACCTGGGCATCTGTATTCGTAATATTATTGGGATCGAAAGTCTCTATGTTTTTATCTTTACCTTCAAAAATCAAGGAAATAGAACGACGACGGAAAATATTAGTTGTATAAGAAGTGCGATAAGGATCACCCGCAATCCAAGGATCAGTAAATCGCAAGTCAAATAGTAGTTCCCGTTCCCCTAACTGTACCTCTGTTCCCAATTTTTGGTTTCTTCCCCCCAGGTTTTGCTGCTGATAGCTGATAGTTCCAAACAAACCACTGGCGGAACTAATCCCCGCCCCTGCGGCAATAGAGCCGCTACTGCGTTCTGCTACATTTATTACTACAGTAACTTTACTCGGATCAGTTCCAGGATCAAGGGAAACATTGACATCTTCAAACAACGCTAACCCAAAAACCCTTTGTAAGTCTCTTTGAACAATGTTACGGTTAAATACCTGCCCAGGTTTTAACTCTACTTCCCTAGTAATTATATAATCTTTTGTCCGTCCCCGAATTGGTTCTCCCTTCTCGTTGACCTCTTGTCCTTCTTTATCGCGGAATTTAACTTTCACGTTTTCCACCACCCCTTCTGCTATCTGTAGGGTGACAACTCCATTTTCTGATATCTTAGGTACTCCAATTAAGTTGGCTAATACATAACCTTGGTCTTGATAACGTTTGGTTAATTGTTTGATTCCCTCTTGTAATTCCCGCAAGTTGAGAATTTTTCCATATTGACTACTAAATATTTCTTGTGCAGTTTCCCCAGGAAGTACGGAAGCTACACCCGTTCCAGGATTTGCTTCTAATTCTACTTTACTGAGAATAGGATTAGGGGTGACAATAAAACTCACCCGTACGCCCAGGGGTGTATCTTCTGGAAGCGCTTGCACGTTGGAGAAAAGCCCAATTCTCACAATCGCATTAATATCTTCTTGCAGTTGAGAACGGGTTGCTGTCTGTCCCGCTTGGGTACGAATGACTTTGTAAATTTCCGCTTCTAATTCGGGCGTGATTTTTCCCGTCTCCGTTTTCACAACTACTTCTGACACCAACACCCGCGCTTCCGTTGTTTCTGGATTAGGAGATGATGTCGGTGGTGTTGTCGGGAGATTCTGATTTTCTTGATTAGATTCAGTCTCGGAGGGTTGGGTGGGCTTTGGTTGTGGAACTTGTGCTGTGATTGGAGTTGTTGTAGTGTTTGGCACAATCACAGCAGCATTATTTACTAGTGCTGAATTGGTTGTTAAAACTTTAACAATAGAAGAATCTTGGTGAGATGCTTTTTCTATAATCCTTGGGGCAACCACGGCGGGATTACACTGGGCAACCACGGGGGGATTATTGCCCCTACATTCGTTTTTGTCAATTTTACCAGGATTGTGCTTGTCTAGTTGATTTGTATCTACTGTCAAAATTTCTGTTGTCCCTGCAAGACTATTAACAGCTTGGGCATTTGCCTTGACGGAAGAACCAACAATGGGAACTGTAATGGCTACCATTGCCATTAATCCCCGTGTTAAACTTGTTTTAATCATTTTTCTCTCTACTACCACACACCATTAATCGTCAAAAGTTATTTACCCTGTTTAAGTAGTTTATACTACTTTTAATACTCTTTGTAAAACCTGCTGGTAAGCATTCTCTATATTTCCTAAGTCACGACGAAAACGATCTTTATCCATAATTCGGTTCTCAGGATCGGTTTGGTTCATGTCCCATAAACGACAGGTATCAGGACTAATTTCGTCGGCTAATAGTATTTGCTGTTGGTGGTCTACACCAAATTCAAGTTTAAAGTCTACCAAGGTAATCTGGCATTTTTCCCAAAACTCCTGGAGAAATTTGTTGATTTCTAATGCTAGATGGGTAATTTGATCAACTTGTTCCGGTCTCGCTAATTCTAAAAGCAATAAGCGATCGCGCGTCAGTAAAGGATCACCTAAATCATCATTTTTGTAATAAAATTCCACTAAAGGCTTTGATAAAACTGTACCTGGTATTAACCCAGTTTCCTTGCACAGACTACCAGCCGCAATGTTCCTCACCACTACCTCCACAGGGATGATTTTTACAGCTTTTACTCGCATTAAATGCGGGGCTGGACTATCAATAAAATGAGTTTTAATACCCTGTTTAGCCAATTGTTGAAATAGTTGGCTAGAAATACTACAGTTGATCATCCCCTTATTCTCAATGCTGCCGCGTTTTTGAGCATTAAAAGCTGTAGCATCATCTTTAAAATCAGCCAACAAAATTTCCGGATCTTCTGTAGCGTAGAGAATTTTAGCTTTGCCTTCGTAGAGTTTAGAATTAACAGACATGATAAGATATTAAAAACTGTTTTTGGTAGTGGACGGCTTTGATGAAATCAGCTTCACCATTTTATCTTTAGTTATTAGTCATTGGTGAACAGGACTTTTCGGCATATTTCACCAACTAATTTAAGTTAACTAATTTAAGTTCTTCCGATCTATTCTAGACCGGTAATGTAAAATTATTACTCTTATCTGTTCCCTGTCACTTGATTAATTAAGCTAAACCCACTAAAAAAATATGTATAAATCATTAGGTTACCTCATATTTCATATATTTAAATATACTTAATTTTCCTGATAGATGGCAGTAGTCATGTATCTAATCTGAATCTGTTTTGAATGTGTCTGATCTTCTGCCAAAATTTGATTTGCAAAATATTGTAGAATATATCAATCTATTTTCAGGAATATAGTCATAACTTACAGAAGATTATATAATCTGTTGTTAATAAATAAGGGGATAATCAGACATGACCAATTACTCTAAAGCTCCACCTATAGCCTGTGAAACCCCGCACTATCAGATGAATGCTAAAAAACTCCTCAAGTGCCTGACTGATAAATACATATCCAGGCATAGGATTTAGCAAAAGCCCGCAGGGTAAGCATTCTGTTACATTTTATTTTCCATCTACTTATAAGTAGATATGATGTCGAAAAGGCTGGTAACGGTATATGTTTTATAGAGTATTTGAGTAAATGGAGAAAAAATAGTGAGTATCAGTAAAGACGATTTTCTCTATCCCCGTAGTCGCTACTATGGTCATGTAAAACCAGAAAACTTGGTATTCAACGCTAATTTACAGGAGTTTGCTCAAAAAGTTGGCTATATCTGTAACCTAGAAACAGGTGGGAAAATTCCCACTGAGGAAGCGTATAAACAAATAAAGTTACTTTGGAAGCAGTTGAAGCAATCAAAAAAACAACTGAAAATAGGCGAACAACCTTCCCAAAATAACAGTTTTGAAGAGGGTAGTTAACTAGTTAATTATCATGTTTTAGCCAAAGATACCGCAGGGTGGAAAAGTCCCTGTGGTTTATGTCACAGGTCACGGAAAACGGTAATTAAGAATTGAATTTTTTATGGTTGAAGACTATTTTTTGATAATAATCTTGAAGTTGTTGTGTAGCAGATGACCATCCCCATTTCTCCGCTTCTGCACGGGCATTTTTACGGATAATATTTATTTCCTGTTTTTCTTTTAACAGACCTATAGTAGCATTAATCGCTTCTTGAATATCAGCTTGGGGATCAAAAAGATATCCATTTACACCATCTGTGACAATATCAGGTATACCTCCAGAACGGGCTGCTACAACTGGACAACCGGAAGCCATGGCTTCTAGCAGCACTAATCCTAATGTTTCTGTGCGGGAAGGAAAAATAAAAGCATCAGCGCTGGCAAAGGCAGAGCCTAATTCTTTACCTATGAGATAACCGACAAAATAAGTATTTGTGCCAGCAAAGTGTTTTTCTAAAGCTTGGCGGTGGGGACCATCTCCCACTAATGCTAATCTGGCATCAGGAATAGCTTCTAAAATCGGTTTAATGCGTTCGATTTCCTTTTCCGCAGAAAGACGACCAACATACAATAATAACGGGCTATCTGGATGATTTTGGGAAAGATGCGATCGCATTTTGTCACTGGCCAACTCAGGATGAAATAACTCTGTATCTACCCCCCGTTGCCACAAATCCACTCTTTCAATTCCATGTGCTGAAAGTTCCTTGACCATTGCCGTAGAGGTACAAAGGTTTAATGCTGCTTGATTATGACCAGCTTTCAGCAACTCCCATAGTAGTCCTTCTAACATCCCTAAACCGTAATGTTGTAGATATTGTGGCAAGTGAGTATGATAAGAAGCCACCAAAGGAATTTTGAGAACTTTACTATAAAAAATCCCTGATAGTCCCAAAACAGCGGGATTAACAACATGAATAATATCTGGTTTAAATTCTGCTAAAGCGTGACCAATGGCAGGGCGAGGTAGTGACATTTTTAACTCTGGATAGAGCGGTAAAGGAAAGCCACTAACTCCGTAAACTTTCGCACCTTTATGTTCAGTGATGCCACCGTCGGGGGCAAATACCAAAACTTGATTTCCATGACGTTGTAAATGGTCAACAGTATGACGGAGGCGTGTCACAATGCCGTCAACTTTCGGTAAAAAGGTTTCTGTAAATAGGGCAATTCGCATAAAAAACCAGAAAGCAGGAGTCAGGAGTTAAGAGTCAGGAGTCAGGAGTCAGGAATTTAGGAGAAAGAACCATAGAAATTTCTCTCCCTGTCAACGGTCAACGGTCAACGGTCAACGGTCAACTGTCAACGGTCAACTGTCAACTGTCAACTGTCAACGGTCAACTGTCAACTGTCACCCGTCAACTGTCACCTATTTTCTATGCCAAGAAACCTTGGGAAGAATTTGTTTGTGATCAACTCGGTTCTGATACTTGACAGCAAAGTTTAAAAGCGAATCAAGTAAAGAATCTGAAAGCAGGTGAGGTTGTAAACCCAAATCCAAGAGTTTAGTATTTTTCGCATTGAAATAGTGTTCTTCCTTCTCCACTCTAGGATTATCTATGTGGTTAATATCCACATTTAACCCCATAGCGTTACCGGCTTTTTTCACCATCATTGCCAAATCACCGACACTAAATAGTTCAGTAAATTGGTTAAACACACGAAATTCTCCCGGTTCAGCAGGATTAGCGATCGCTAATTCAATACATCGTACCGTATCCCGAATATCCAAGAATCCGCGAGTTTGTCCACCTTTACCGTAGACGGTGAGGGGATGTCCTACGCTGGCTTGAATACAGAAACGGTTAAGTGCTGTACCAAATACACCATCATAATCCAAGCGGTTAATTAACAGTTCGTCCATCCCCGTTTCATCAGTTAAGACACCGTAAACTATCCCTTGATTTAAGTCTGTAGCCCTTAACCCCCAAATCCGACAAGCAAAATGGATATTATGGCTATCATGGACTTTGCTCAAGTGATACATTGAACCGGGCTGCTTAGGATAGGGCAAAGTATCCTTACGTCCGTTGTGTTCAATCGTGATGTATCCTTCTTCAATGTCAATATTAGGAGTTCCATACTCACCCATAGTTCCCAATTTCACCAAATGGCAATCTGGGAAATCTTCCCGCATGATATACAGCAAGTTCAACGTACCCACCACATTATTGACCTGGGTAAGAACAGCGTGTTCACGGTCAATCATGGAAAATGGGGCTGAACGCTGTTCACCAAAATGCACGATTGCTGTCGGCTGAAATTGATGTAAGGCCTTATGCAGAAACTCGTAATTAGTAATATCGCCAATAAACAGATCAATAGACTTACTAGTCAAATCTTGCCATCGCTGGAGACGCTGCTGAATTGGTGCGATTGGGGTCAGGGTTTCTACACCCAGTTCATTATCCCAGTGTCGTCGCACCAAACTATCTAAAATGCCAACTTCATAACCTCGATTAGAAAGGTAAAGCGCGGTTGCCCAACCACAATACCCATCACCACCAATAACCAGGACTTTCATCTTTACCAGTTTTTACTCGCTGATAGCTAAATCTATCAGGTTTATGTCCCCTCTTCATCATTAAATTCTTACTAAGACAGTAATCAGTTAAAAATCAAAAATAAAAAGTAAAAAATAATTCCTACTGCTTACCTAACTACGGACAACTGACTACTGACAACTGACTACTGACTAATTTTATACTCTTGAGCAATATAGTAAAACAAGCGATAATAATTTTGAAAGTCTTGACTGTCGCTTTGTCCTTGCCAGTAATATTCCAATTCTGCTTGAGTAATGGTCAACTTAATTATAGTCACCTTTTCCTTAACTTCTACCGTCAGGACGCTAAAAACCCCTTGATTTGTCCGAAAATTATATCCTTGTTCTTGATGTTCTTGAGTTTTGGGTGAGAATTTTAATACGGGCTTACTGGCATAAGAGCGAATTTCTAGGTTTTCCTTGTTTGGTAAAACTAACACAACTCCATCACTGTTGTCTGGGTTTCTTAATTCCTGCCAAGTATGGGGGTAGGGAAACTCAAAACCATAACGATCATTTTTATATGTCTTCCATGTCACATCTTTAACCTGGAAATCATTAGCATTACACCCCCAAACCATCAAGCATGAGCCAAGACTTAAAGTAGTAGCATATAGTATCTTTTGGACATAAGTTACACCCATAACAAAATAACTTGTCGAAAAGGAGAACAGGAAAGAGACAGGGTAAATAATTTTGCCTATAAACCTAAATTACCATGTTAATGTCAGGATTTATGCAAAATATCTCTCAAAACCTCTTTCCTTCGTGATCTTCGCCCCTATCCCTGACGGGACGCTCCGCGAACGTGGTTCATTAGTTCGTAACTTGTGGGTAAGTTCTAGATTTTTTTTGGAAATAATTTTTGATCTAATTAAAGATTTAGCAATCAAACTATAGAGTATTTATTATTACCTTAATTTACTATGTAAATCCTGAACAATGACTATTTATTAAGAAATGTAACAAAATAGGCATTAAAACGGCTTACCATCTTGACAACCAAGAAAAGAACAGATAGAGTGATATACATACCCGGGTAAGACCACTAGAAAGTGATATGCAAACTAAGCAAAAGGTTACGCTATATTTGTCGCCAGAATTGCACAGAAGACTGAAAATTCGTTCTGCTGTTGACTCAGAACCGATGTCAGACATGGCAGAACGAGCGCTTAATTTCTACCTGACGAACTCAGAAGTAGTAGAAGAATTAGAAGCGTCTTCTTATGGGCGAACCCATCGGCTTTATTCCTGTCCTACTTGTGAAACTTCACTGGTGTTACGGAATGGAGAACTAGTGGATTTGGGTAATCCAGCGGGAATAATAGGTGAAGAATGTTTACCTATTGACAACAGAGAAAAAGATCAAACCCATCCTAAGAGTGAGGAAGAATTAGTCCCTTGCTAGATAGGAATTGTTAATGATTAATTCATAGTATGGCTTCAGGCCAGGCTACCGTTATTAGTGCTGTCTCTATAAGGTCTCAAGTAGGTCGATAGTATGAAAGAAGAGCTCAATATTTTAATTCAAGCTCAATACCCTTTAATCTACCTTGTGACCTCCGAGGAAGAACGGGCAGAGCAGGCAATTTTTAAAGTCTCTCAAGAGTTAAAGCCCCAAAGGCGAGTATATGTGTGGACAGTAACTCACGGTATCGTGGAGTACGGTCAACCTCGCAGTACAACCCAACACAATACTGTTTCTCCCGAAGCAGCAATTGATTGGATAATTCGTCAAAAAGAACCCAGTATATTTATTCTTAAAGATTTACATCCCTTTATTGATGCGCCAGCAACAACTAGATCGCTCCGGGACGCGATCGCTAGTTTTAAAGGAACGCAAAAGAACATTATCTTAATGTCCCCTGTGCAACAAGTTCCCATCGAACTAGAAAAAGAAGTTGTTGTTTTAGATTTTCAATTGCCTGACATGGCTGAGTTAAATAAAGTTTTAACCGCCCATCAAGAGCAAAATCGGGGGCGACGGCTGACAACCGAGGCGCGAGAAAGGCTTCTGCGAGCCGCTTTGGGTCTAACCAAAGATGAAGCTGAGAAAGTATACCGCAAAGCACAGGTAACAACGGGGCAATTGACAGAAAATGAAGTTAATATAGTCCTGTCCGAGAAAAAACAACTCATCCGCCGTAACGGTATCTTGGAGTACCTCGAAGAAGATGAAACCATTGATGCTGTGGGTGGTTTGGAAGAGTTGAAAACCTGGCTCACCCAACGCTCCAACGCCTTTACAGAAAGAGCGAGAGAATATGGTTTGCCCCAACCTAAAGGAATGTTAATTCTCGGTGTTCCCGGTTGTGGTAAGTCACTAATTGCTAAAACTACCTCCCGTTTATGGGGTTTACCAATTCTGAGATTAGATATGGGGCGGGTCTACGACGGCTCAATGGTGGGTCGCAGTGAAGCTAACCTGCGGAACGCCCTGAAAACGGCAGAATCAATTTCCCCCACGATTCTGTTTATTGACGAATTGGATAAATCCTTTGCGGGTAGCGGTGGTTCTGGCGATTCCGATGGGGGGACATCAAACAGAATTTTTGGCTCTTTCCTCACCTGGATGCAAGAAAAGAAATCTCCAGTTTTCGTAATGGCCACTGCTAACCGTGTAGAACGCCTACCTGGAGAGTTTTTGAGGAAAGGTCGTTTTGATGAAATTTTCTTTGTGGATCTGCCCACACCGGAAGAACGTCAGGATATCTTCGGTATTCACCTGACCAAACGCCGGGAAGATATTGCTAGATTTGATTTAGGACAACTAGCAAAAATGTCCGATGGCTTTTCGGGGGCAGAAATTGAACAAGCGGTCGTGGCGGCTATGTATGAAGCCTTCGCCCAAGATCGGGAGTTCACCCAATTAGATATTATTGCTGCATTGAAGTCTACTTTGCCGCTGTCACGAACGATGCAAGAACAGGTCACAGCTTTAAGAGACTGGGCCAGACAGCGTGCTAGACCCGCAGCCTCCTCTGTTGCTGAATATCAGCGCATGGAGTTTTAAAAGCTTTCCTCTGCTATATCAGGGGGAAAGGTTAGTCACAAGACTAACAGTTAGAAAAAAGCCGTTCCCAAATCATGCGGCTTCGCTGAAAAAAAAAGAACCGTTGTCGTTTTTCTCATCAATCTTCTTATTGGAGGAAACCCAAATGTCTCACTTTAGCACTCTGCGTACCAAGATCACCGATGCCGAAATTCTCAAATCTTCTTTGCGCGACTTGGGTATCAGTGTCAAAACTGAAGCTGATGTTCGCGGTTATAATGGTCAACGTCTCCGCTCCGACATCGTTGCTGTATTGGAAGGCGAGTACGATTTAGGTTGGTCTCGTAACAGTGACGGTTCTTTTGACCTCATTGCTGACCTTTGGGGTGTTGCTAAGAAGCACAACCAGACTGAGTTAATCAACTCTATTAATCAAAAATATGCCGTTAACAAGACTTTGGCTGAAGTAAAACAGCGCGGTCTGCAAAACGCTAACGTTAAGTTGGTATTGCAGTAACAATTTCTCTAGCGCGTTCCCAAAGTGAAACGGGTTAACCTTCTAATCAGCGGTTAGCCCGCTTTTTTTTGTCTGAATCAGGATTATGTTGTAAATAAATAGCATAAAATATAAACTAGGGGTGTGGTAATGAGAAATGCCGAAGAAAATAAAAGAACTGAAGGGAATAGTAGCAAAAGTTGGGTATCTCCTTCAAGCAGGTAGAGGTAAAGGAAGTCATACTTACTGGAAGCATCCTTTATTACCGGAAGAACCATTAACCATACCGGGAAAAGATGGAGATGATGCTCCGTTATATTTAGAAAAAAACATTCAACGGGTGCTGAAAAAACTTGAAGAATTGAACAAGCAAGAAAATCAAGAAGGTGAAGAATGACTTATCATTACAGTATGGTGATTCAATGGTCTCAAGAGGATCAACTTTTTTTAGTTCACTTACCTGAATTTCCCTGGCAGGAGTTTCATACTCATGGTAGAACTTATGAAGAAGCTGCGAGAAATGGTCAGGAAGTGATTGAAACTTTTGTGGAGATGCTGACTCAAGAGAATAAAGCATTACCAGAACCTAGAATGCTTCCTACACAACCGTTGCAAGTTGCCTAGTTTAAGTTTCGGCAATTATAGCAAATCTTTGGCTTTACATCCGCGTAATATCGGTTCTCCATCTTTTATGGGAATACTGCTTGATTTAATAGTAGAGGCAGTTATTTTGGTTTTGAGATATTCAAGATAGTCGAGGGTTTTTTCCAGAATAGGTTCTGGTGCGTTTTCAATTGACGCAATGAGTTTTTCTTTAATGGTGGTCATGGGGGGTACTAGGGAAGTATAGAAATAAAAACTTTCTGGCAGTAAAATGTAGTAATTATTAAAACTTAATTCAAACCTAATTTACTGTTAAAACTGTCAATAATTATATTATATTATCTGATCTAGATTTACTCCAAATATACTCAAATATGGGTAACTAACAGTATAATATGTCTAATATTCGACTCATGAGACTTAGGTAACAAAGACTACTTTATGAAAATTGATACAGAAGCGATCGCTACGGTAGACAAAGTTGAATGTGAGATGATTGAAAATTAACATCCTGTAAACCCTAAAATCCTGGATATCCTGATTCAGACAAATGATTGATTATGAATGCACGTTTTCACGCCATGTAAAAATCTAAATTCTAATAGGCTTTAATTGCTCTTTTTACTTCTTTACCTGTAAATTCTAATTCAGATAAATTTATGACTCGTAAAAAAATATTATCAGAAAATCAATCCTACACATTTCGATCTTACTTTGAAATGCCCTATGAACCTGATGAAATACTAGCAGAATTGGGCTATTCGTTAATAAGAAAACATCTTACTTTACCACGAAGCGATCGCCATTTACAAAGACTAGAAGAATTAAAACAACGAATTGAAGAATCTTTACCTTTAGTAAGTTTGAGTAGTGAAACAGCAAGACGAGAAACCCTAGTAGCACCAACATTATTAGAAGTTGCTCGCTATTGTCAATGTCAAGTGAGAATTGAATACCCATTGTCTGTAAATAACTGGTTAAAGGGTAATTTAGATTATTTTCTCAAACATAATCCTAGTTTATTGGTAGTTGAAGCTAAAAATGATGATTTAACACGAGGTTTTACACAACTTGCTGTAGAATTAATTGCTATTTCTCAAGTAGAAGAAGGAGATGTTTTTTATGGATGTGTTACCATTGGTGATGCTTGGCGTTTTGGAATATTAGAAAAAATCAATCAGCAAATTTTTCAGGACATTTCCTTATATCGCATTCCTGATGATTTAGAAGATCTAATGAGAATTTTGGTAGGAATTTTGGCATAAACTAAATTTTCTAAGTTTACCCAATGAATTTGTTAAGACTTACATTAGCTGTTGTTTATGGTGGTCATTAAATGTTTAAGTCCCATTAGGGGTTGAGTATTAGTTTCATGCAGGAAAGAGAGTTTAAGAGATATTTTGTGTAAGTCCGGTTCTAATTCAAATCTTCTAATTTAATTCTCGGATCAGCAGCTTTTAAAATTAAGTCAGCGATTAAATTACCAATAATTAACAATACTGCACTCATGACCAAACTGGCCATGACTAAATATTGATCTTTGGCTAAAACTGCTTGTAGGGTTAATTTTCCTAAACCTGGCCAATTGAAGAAATATTCTGTAATAAATGCACCACTTAACAAACCCGCTAATTCAAAGCCCAGTAACGTAATTAATGGGTTAATAGCATTTCGCAAAGCATGGACATAAATAACGCGATTTTCTGGAAGTCCTTTAGCGCGAGCAGTTTGAATATAGTCTTGACGTAAAACATCCAATAATTGACCACGCATAATGCGTTGTAAACCAGCAAAACTGGTAACACTCAAAGCGATTAATGGTAAAATAGAATGCCAAGCAATATCCAAAATTTTACCTAACCATGTTAGTTCCGCATGATCAATACTAGTCATATTACCCACAGGAAAAAGCGGGGTAGTCAGTTGAGCAAAAAAGAGCAAAAATAAGACAGTGATAAAACTGGGAATACCTTGACCAGCATAACTGAGTACCTGCAAAACCTGGTCAGTAAGACGATTTTGTTTGACAGCAGCGAGAATACCCAAAGGAATTGCGATCGCCCAGGTTATAATCAGGGAAGCGATCGCTAAAAATAAAGTTGCTGGTACTCGTTCCCATAACAGCGATGATACAGAACGTTGATAAACAAAACTCGTGCCAAAATCGCCTTTAGTCACAATTTGCTTTAACCAAAACCCAAACTGTTCTGGCCAAGACTTATCTAAACCAAATTGTCTTGTAATTTCCTCAATCCTTTCCGGTGAAATTTTCGGATTTTGCCGCAGAGTATCTACATAATTTCCCGGAGATAACTTCATAATAAAAAACGACAAAGCCGACGCTAAAAAAACCGTTAATAGTGCTTGTAAAAGCCGTTTGATTATATAAATAAAAGTCTCACTAGTAACTAGCTTAACCAGCCAGTCTCGACTCGTTTCCAGGGAAATTTTTGTATTAGTCATTGGTCATGAGTCAGTTGTCAACTGTTAATTATGTTTTGTTAATATTTTTGTTAATATTCAACTAGTGAGATAATCGGGACATCAGGTAAGTTTTTCCGACCTTGTAAATCCCGTAGTTCGATAATAAACCCAAAGCCGACAAGTTCGCAGTCAATTTTTTGTACTAATTTTGCCGTTGCACTTGCAGTTCCTCCAGTAGCAATCAAATCATCCACAATCAAAACCTTGCTACCCGGCTGTAAAGCATCCTGATGTACTTCCAGGGTATCTGTACCATACTCTAATTGATATTCAATAGCGTGAACTGCTGCTGGTAACTTGCCTTTTTTGCGAACGGGAACAAAACCAGCACCCAATTTATAGGCCACAGGCGCGCCGAAAATAAATCCCCGCGACTCCATACCGATAATGTAGTCTACCTGAATTTCAATTTCTGAGCATTTTTGTGCTAAAAAGTCAATAGTATAACGCAATCCCTCTGGATCGCTTAATAGAGTAGTGACATCTCGAAATAAAATCCCCGGCTTAGGAAAATCTGGTATATCACGAATTAGCGATTTTAAATCCATATTTGAGAACACTCTTTTGTGAGAGAAAAATTTTCCTGAAGATCAAGAAATATCTTACCCTATAATGTCATACCCTGGATACTAGTAAAGCCGTGAAGTCAAAAGTCAAGAGTCAAGAGTCAAGAGTCAAGAGTCAAGAGTCAAGAGTCAAGAGTCAAGAGTCAAGAGTCAAGAGTCAAGAGTCAAGAGTCAATAACTTGATTGGAAACCCATAAGGTATTTTATAGAATGAATGTCGCAGCTAATCTTAAACCTGTAAACATAAATAGCCCCCAAAATTCCCAGGGAATACATGAGATTTTGGATACTTTACCAGATCCAGCCATCCATGGACAGGTATGTCCACGGAAAACTAGAACAGAAATAGATCTAATGTTACTAGCAATTGAAGCCTTAGAACTGGGCGGTTCGGAAGCGATTTTGTCTTTAGCTGAAGAATTAGACCTGAAAGGAATTATCAAAAATCGGGTAAACTTATGGCGGATGAGAGCTTCTAACCCCATGCGGAAAGCGCATAGTCGCCGCCCTTTAGATATTTTAGAGGCTAAAGCCTTAGTAGTGATTGCTTGCTACATTGCTAGGCGGTTAACAGTTACCATCCGTCAACTACTAACTATATACCAACAATTAGACCAAAAGCAGATTCCCCTAGAACAAAATTTAAGATTAGCTAATTACCTAGAAAGGTTTAGAGCGCATTTTAAAAGTCGGATGAATTACCGTCGTTCCGGTGTAATAGCATTAAATTCTGATGATAAATTAGATGAACTAGCTATAAACCTATTAGGAAAATTACTATTTTGCACAGGTACAGCGGGAATGCAGCGGTACTGGATTTCTCTTTTTGATGGTGAAGTAGAGTAAAGAAAAGTCAATAACCCTACCCTAAAAAGGTAGTTAACTAGTTAATTATTTGCTAACTTTCGCCAACTAACGCTATGATTCTCTCATGGCATACATACCACTCGGAAAATGTTTAATTTAACGACATTGAGTCATTAAATTAAACGCGCTATCCCTCCCCTGGTTGCTTCGCACCAACCAGGAGTATCTCGCAGAAAACAAGATGAATATCCAACGTAAATATAGTTTGCCTAATTGTACCCTGCTCCTAGAAGGGTTAAGCGACATAACACGGACGGCTAACTTTCAAGAACTGCGTCCAGAACTATCTATACTGGTAAATGCAGAATGCTATTTATCCAGTCACACTCAACCCATAGTTGGGGGCAGGGAATTTTTTGAAAGTTTAGTTACAGCCGTCAGTAATTACGTCCAAGAGGTTTTAGCCCAAGAAGTTTTAAGTAAAATACCAGGATACCATAGTCAAAAATTTGACAATCAAAATCAGGAATCAGAGTTAGTAGAATTACAAAAAATAGACGGTAACAGTCACAGATTAATTGTGCATTCGGAAATCACACAAGACAACCTTGGAGGGAACACTAACGAAGGAAAACCCATTGAAATTATCCTGAACACAGTCCAATTATTTGATTTAGTTGAAGCTGTAGATCAGTTTTTTGCTGATAGCCAAACTTTACCAGAATTATGCTTAGAATTGCACCCAGTTACCCACAGCTATGGTGGTTCAAGTCAAATTTTCCGCAAACAAGCAATTCCAGCGACAGTAGGCATATCCAGTCTAGCCTTGGCCGCATTAGCCTGTTTCTTGATTCCTATCCCTCAAGTCCGTCCACCGGAAGTCAAACCGGAGGAACAGTCCAGCGCTACAATACCCACAACTGCACCTCAAGCATCAACCTCTGCCCCCCTTAATCCCCCCTTGCCAAAGGGGGAGGCAGCAACCCCCATAGCCACAGAAACGACTGCTCCTATTGTAGCTAAAGATTTAGAAGCACTTTTAAAGACTGTACCAGAGATCACAGATTCATCCCAATTACGGGCATTAAATCGCCAAGTTTATAATCAAATTAATCCAGCTTGGACAAATCGCTCAGAATTACCAGAGGATTTAGTTTATCGTTTAGGTGTCGCTGCTGATGGTAGTATTATTGGTTACAAATCTGTTAATCGGGCGGCCAGTGATGCAATAGAAAAAACACCACTGCCTAAACTGCTGTATAATCCTGCCAATGCAAAAGCCAATGAATCCATTGCTCAATTCAAAGTCGTCTTTACTCAAACAGGTATTTTACAAATTAGTCCTTGGGGAGGATACGCTAAAACACCCGAAGTAGTTGGCGAGAAAATTACTGAAACCAGTCAAATCAAAGATCTAAATCAAAAGTTGTATAGTACAATTCGTCAAAATTGGAGTAATCGTCCCACCTTCACCAGTGAATTAAAATATCGAGTCGCTGTGAATAAAGAAGGTGTTATCGCTGACTATGAACCACTTAATCAAGTTGCTTTTGACCATTTTCGAGAAACACCTCTTCCCCAGCTATTTCAATCGGTTTATGGATCGAATGTAGCCGCACCGAACAACAAAGAACCTCTTGCTCATTTTAAAGTAGTATTTACACCTAAAGGTGAATTAGAAGTAACTCCTTTCTCAGGATACAGATAAGTAGTCGTGCAAAATAAATTTCATATTCAGGAGAGGTGACAGGTGACAGGTGAGAGGTGAGAGGTGACAGGTTAGAGGTGACAGGTGACAGGTGACAGGTGACAGGTGACAGGTTAGAGGTGAGAGGTGACAGGTGACAGGTTAGAGGTGACAGGTTAGAAGTGACAGGTGCTACGCCACGGGGACAGACGAGAGATACAGAGATTTCTTTCTATCGTTTTCGCAAATGTGCAATTAATTTTGCCCAGGTACTTAATTGTCGGTTGGGTTGTCTGTGGGGAAACAATCATCCCCCTGTTACCTAAACTCTACTTAGTAATTTTACCCATATAATTACCCCAAAGTTGTGCGGCTTGGGCGCTGCTACCAGATGTCGGGGAATTATTATCGTTTCCTAGCCAAATACCGGTAACAAGTTGACGACTGGGAATAAAGCCAATAAACCAGAGATCAACATTATCATTTGTTGTCCCGGTTTTACCTGCTTCCCCTAAACCAATAGCCGCGCTACGTCCTGTCCCATTACTAATTACCCCCTGCATTAAAGTAGTCATTTGATTGGCAACTGCTGGTTTTAGCACTTGTTTATTACCATCTGGATTTTGATCAAAAGAGTAAATAACACGACAGGTTTCTCTATCTTTGAGATTCTGACAGTCACTACTGTCCAAAATTCTACTAATAGCATGAGGAGGATTCCAGACCCCACGATTACCAATTGCCCCAAAAGCACCGGTCATTTCTAAAACATTAACTACACTTTGACCTAAGACCAAACCGGGTACTTGTTCAAGATTAGACCTCACACCCAAACGCTGGGCCATGTCCACCACTTTATTCAAGCCAATTTCCTTCGCTACCCGTAAAGCTATAGGATTTTCTGAAAGTGCCAAACCAGTAGCTATGTCTAAACTACCACCAGCGCCAGCCCGGCAGGGTTTATAGGTAAAGCCTTGCCAACGTAAGGGATTACAGGAATAACTTGTATAAGGAGAAATACCTTTTTCTAGGGCCGCAGCGTAGGCAAAAATTTTAAAAGTAGAACCGGGTTGTCGTTGGGCTTGTACAGCGCGATTAAACTGGCTTTTTCTGTAATCAGTCCCCCCCACCATAGCCACAATACTGCCAGTTTTCGAGTTCAGAGTTACCAACCCCCCTTGAGAAAAACCCAAATTTGAGCCGGCTTGAGAAATGGACTTTTTTAACTCGATTTCAGCCTGAGCTTGAATACCCGGATCTAATTGGGTTTCAATGATATAGTTACCTTCTCTGGCCGCAGCCGGACCGAGTTTTGATATCAGTTCTTGAAAGACATAATCATAAAAATATGGTGCAATGGTTTTAGCTTGTGTTTCGCAGACTTTAGGACTGATTTGCACCGTCGAACGGCGGGCCCGGTTAGCTTCTGCTTGGGTAATTTTACCCATTTCCAGCATTCGTTTCACGACTCGATTTCGATAATCAGCAGCTCCGAGTTTGCGCGGACCTGTTCCACAAAAATCAAAGGCATTGGGAGCGGGCAAAATTCCTACTAAAGTCGCTGCTTCTGCTAGAGTTAATTCCTTGGCTGATTTACTGAAATAATATTTAGCAGCATCCTCAAAACCTGAGGTATCTGCACCTAAAAATACCCGGTTTAAGTAAGTTAGTAAAATATCATCTTTGCTGTAAAACGTTTCTAATTTGAGGGAGACAACAACTTCTTTTAATTTGCGTTCTAAGGAATCTTGACTACCGACATATTCACGGAATAAACTGCGAGCTACTTGTTGGGTAACTGTACTCGCTCCTTGTTGAAAATCACCGCTACGACTGTTAATGAATACGGCTCGCAACACACCCAAAGGATCTACACCAAAGTGCCAATAATAACGACTATCCTCGGAAGCGACCACAGCAGCAGCCAAATAGGGTCCAAAGTCGGATAACTTTTTTAAATCTACGTGAGCGATATTCCGAGGTTCACGGAGTGGGGTTGAGCCATCACGAGCATAGACAACCACGGGAGCCCGTGTGGCTGTAGGTAAGGGTCTAACGGAAAATTTTAGCCATTCCGCACCTATAGCTAAAGCTGTCAACGCAGTGACACCAACAACACCATAAGCTGTCCACGTAGCAGCTTGCTGATGCCAAGGGGGTGGATCAATGTATTCCAGACGTACAGAAGCGGCTAGTTCGGGGGGACCCAAGGTAATTACATCACCATGGCGCATTTCCAGGGCATTTATCCGTCTTTTGCCAAGATATATGCCATTGGTGGAGTTTTCATCCTTGATGGTGAAAATGGGAGAGTTTTGGGTAGAATCCCGCGACAGTGAGAGATGAATTTGGCTGACAACTTGGTTACGGACGACGATATCACAGGATTTAGAACTACGTCCCAGAAGATAGCGATCGCCTAATAACGGATATTCTAAGGTTTGATTGACTCCGGCATCATAGACCAATAGTTTCGGTACTTTGGCATTGGGTTTGAGTGCCAACTTGGAAAAATCAACTCTAGCTTGAATGGTATTTACTGCTTGAGTCAGTTGACCAAGTAGAGTTTTTGGCTTTTGAGGAGATTGGGGTGAACTCATAAACAATTTTAGTGGCTTGGTGTTTTTTGCCATGAGGCAATTAACAGGCAGACAATTCCTACACTAATAAAAGAATCAGCCATATTAAATACGGCAAAATTAATTAACCGAAAATCGAGGAAGTCAACGACGTACCCCAATCTAAATCTATCAATACCATTGCCTATTGCTCCTCCTAAAATCAAACCATAACCCACTTGATCCCAAAAACTTAACAATGGTCCGCACAATGCAATGGTGATCAATATTAAACTTACACCTAAAGATAGCCAGCGTAACCACTCTACTTTGCCACTTAACAAACTAAAAGCTGCTCCTGTATTGGTAACATAAGTGAAATGAAATATATTCCGCAGTAATGGCAGTGTTTGTCCTAATTTAAAGGTTTGCACTACCCAGTATTTTGTTAGTTGATCTAATGAGAATGCCATAGAAGCAGCAATCCAGAAGTAGCGGTTTTTTATACCCATGATAAATTTTTCGGTTGTCTGTTGTCCGTTGTCCGTTGTTTTTCTTGATTGATGACTAATGACCAATAACCACTGACTAATAAAACATTATATGTCGTAGCACATAGGCTACTATGGTGACAGCACAAACAACTACTAGTTGTCCTGGTAGTGCAAAGCAAGAGTATTTAAGAATAGCCTGCATCAGAGATAGATTTTCTGTTGCTTTCCAGGGCAAAATATAACTGATAGTTAAATAAGCAATACCGCATAAGTGAACAGTTAATAAGCCACAAATACAACTAAAAGCTAGAGTTTCCAGTCGGGGTCTAGCTTTAAAAGCTAAATAACCACAAATCCAAGCTCCAGGAATAAAACCCAATAAATACCCAAACTGAGATAGTTTAACATAACCGATACCGCCTCCTTCTGCAAATACAGGTAATAAGGTTAATCCCATGACTAAATAGGCAATTTGTGAGAGCGCCCCAGAATTTTGACCTCCTAAACAACCTACCAGCAGCACTGCACCAATTTGATAGCTGACACCTAATGAAAGGGTTTGAATTCCGTGCTGACTCCAGTTCCAAGGAGAGGTAAGACCATAAGCTTCTAGGAAAGTACCACCCATTGTCAGGAGCAAGCCTATCATAGACCATAGTAGTTGATTCGATGCAGCAAACATTTATTCGGTGATAGGGTTGATTGACATGAGGGGAATAAATAGATTTTTTCGTTTCTTAACCGCTGGTTTACCTTTTATTGGTATGTTGGTAACGTTTATCTCAAACTTAACAAAAATTAACACTAATGCTATTACGTTCTGATGCAATCAAAAATCATCGCTTTACAGCTTCAATATCCATATTAGCACTAGCGTTCAGTCTATCTGCTTGCGGCCAAAACTCGTCAGAAAATAATAAAACCTCTAGTTCTGATAAACTAGACTTAGGGGGTAATGTGGAGTTAACGGGTGCTGGTGCTTCTTTTCCTTCACCACTGTATCAAACTTGGTTTGCGGAATTAAATAAAAAATATCCCAATTTAAAAGTTAACTATCAGTCGGTTGGTAGTGGCGCTGGTGTTGAACAGTTTACTAAAGGAACAGTAGATTTTGGTGCCAGTGATGTGGCCATGAAGGATGAAGAAATTCAGGAGATACCCGCAGATAAAGGTGTAATATTATTACCTGTTACTGCCGGGAGTATTGTCCTCGCTTATAATTTACCAGATGTTCCTCAACTCAAACTACCACGAACAGTTTATACTGATATTTTACTAGGTAAAATCAAATCTTGGGATGATCCGGCGATCGCCAAAGCCAATCCTGGTGCTAAATTACCAAAAGAGGCAATTAAAGTCATTTATCGTGCTGACGGTAGCGGTACTACAGGTGTTTTTACCAAACATCTTAGCGCCATTAGTCCAGAATGGAAAACTCAAGTAGGTGACGGGAAAAGTGTAAAATGGCCTGTAGGCATTGGCGCGAAAGGAAATGAAGGTGTTACCGCTCAAATTCTCCAAACTCCTGCTTCCATTGGTTATATTGAATATAGCTACGCTAAACAAAGTAATCTCAAATTTGCATCTTTAGAAAATAAAGCCAAACAGTTTGTTTCCCCTTCTGAAGAGTCAGCATCAAAAACCTTAGCATCTGTGACTTTACCAGAGAATCTTCGCGTTTTTATTTCTGACCCAGAAGGTGCAGATTCTTACCCAATTGTTACTTACACTTGGATTCTGGCATATAAAAAATATACTGATGCTAACAAAGCTAAAGCCGTAGAAGCAACTATTGAGTATGCTTTAACAGATGGACAAAAGTTAGCGGCTGAGTTAGGGTATGTTCCTTTACCAGTAAATGTAATTGCCAAAGTGGCGGCAGCAGCTGATAAAATTAGTTCTGACTATAAAATTTCTGTTGGTGCTAATTCTCAACCTGGCAAGTAAGCAAAAATTTAATTTTAGCATACTTGATTTTCGGCATTATTCCTCATTTAAGTCTTACAATCCTGATTTTTTAACTAAACCGTGTTGGTTTTTAGGAGACTTAATTTTTTGGTATTATTCCCGATTTAACTCTTACAATCCGTATTCATGGCTACAAATTTTTTAGAAACTGCCTTGGCAGCAAAAAAGCGCTCTGAAATGGACAGAAATCTAGATCGGAGCTTTATTTGGTTAACTCGGATTTTTGCTCTGGCAATTGCTGCTACTTTATTATGGATTGCTTTACAAGTTGCCATTGCTGCTTGGCCTGCTATCCAAAAATTCGGGATTAATTTCCTAATGGGCAGTAGTTGGAATCCTGTTAATAATGAGTATGGGGTACTACCTGCTATTTACGGAACTCTGATGAGTTCTTTGATTGGACTAATTTTAGCAGTTCCTATTGGTGTGGGAACGGCGATTTTATTGAGTGAGGATTTTCTTCCTTCTCAAGTAAGATTGGTACTAGTATTTTTAGTAGAACTGCTGGCCGCTATTCCTAGTGTTGTTTATGGAGTCTGGGGAATTTTTGTTTTAATCCCAATTTTAACTAATTTGGGTAAATGGCTGCATCATTATCTCGGTTGGCTACCAATTTTTAGCTCCTCTCCCACAGGTCCTGGAATGCTACCCGCCGGGGTAATCTTAGCAATTATGACTTTACCAATCATTACTGCTATTTCTCGTGATGCTTTAATTTCTGTACCTTCTAGTTTACGTCAAGCGGCGCTAGGAATTGGTGCAACCCGTTGGGAAACCATTTTTCAAGTTATTATCCCTGCGGCTTTTTCTGGTATTGTCAGTGCGGTAATGTTGGCTCTGGGTAGAGCTATGGGTGAAACCATGGCTGTAACAATGTTAATCGGCAATGCCAATAATATCAATATCTCTTTTTTAGCACCATCTAATACCATTTCTTCTCTACTAGCAAATCAGTTTGCTGAAGCTAGTGGCTTACAAGTTTCTGCTTTAATGTATGCAGCTTTAGTTCTATTTATATTGACGCTAATAGTCAATATTCTAGCAGAGTTTATTGTGACGCGCGTACAAAGACTATAAATTTAATATTCAATATTCGGCTCTCCGACTTCTTAAAGAAGTTGGGTATATATCTGGAATCTGTCTTGTACAATACAGTAATAGGTTAGATTATGACTTCTTCTTTTCCGCAAAGAAGCCTGACTCGTTCCCCTTTGTCTTCTCGGACATTATTTAATACGGTGATGACTGTATTAGCTTTTATATGTGGAATATTGGCACTTATTCCTTTGTTAGCAGTGCTTTATTATGTGATAATTAGAGGATTTAGTAGCTTAAATTTAAGTGTTTTCACTCAACTACCACCAGCCCCTTTTGCCAAAAATGGCGGGTTTGGTAATGCTATTTTGGGAACACTTTTAATGGTAGGTATTGGGGCTATAATTAGTGTTCCTTTTGGTGTATTGGCGGCAATTTATTTAACTGAGTTTAGTTCCCCAAAATTTGCTAGATGGATACGTTTTGCTACTAATGTCCTCAGTGGTGTTCCCTCGATTATTGCTGGGGTGTTTGCCTATGGAATTGTTGTTTTAACGTTGGTTAAGCTGAATTTAGGCTCTTACTCAGCTTTGGGAGGTGGATTTGCCTTAGCAATTTTGATGCTACCTATTATCGTCAGAACTACTGATGAAGCTTTGCAGTTAGTACCTCAAGATCTACGCCAAGCGTCCGTAGGACTAGGTGCAACTAATTTCCAAACTGTGTCACAGGTGGTATTACCTACTGCTTTACCTGCTATTATGACTGGTTGTACATTGTCTATAGCTCGCGCTGCTGGAGAAACAGCACCATTGATATTTACGGCTCTTTTCTCTTCTTTTTGGCCAGATAGCATTCTCAAACCTACAGCTTCTCTAGCAGTTCTAGTGTACAACTTTGCTACTTCTCCTTACCAAAGTTGGCAATCTTTAGCTTGGGCGGCTTCTTTAATACTAGTATTAATGGTGTTAATTACTAGTATTATTGCTCGTTGGGTGACTAGAAACAAGATCTAAACTCATCTCGAACCATTCCCTAATCAAGTATTTATGGTAACAAAAATTAGCACAATGAATAGAGCTAAAACGGTTTTAAGCACAGAAAACCTGAATATTTATTATGGCAACTTCTTGGCTGTACAAAATGTTTGGCTAGATATTCCTAAAAATCGGGTAACGGCTTTTATTGGACCTTCCGGTTGTGGTAAAAGTACATTATTGCGATGTTATAATCGTCTGAATGATTTAATTGAATCATTTCGAGCTGAAGGTAAGATTTATTTCTATGATCAAAACCTCTATGCACCAAATATTGACCCTGTAGAGGTACGGAGACGCATTGGTATGGTGTTTCAAAGACCAAATCCATTTCCAAAGTCAATTTACGAAAATATTGCCTTTGGTGCGAGAATTAATGGCTATAGGGGTGATATGAATGAGTTGGTGGAACGGAGTTTGCGACAAGCGGCTTTATGGGATGAAGTTAAGGACAAATTGCGACAAAATGGTTTATCTTTATCTGGTGGACAACAACAACGTTTATGTATTGCCAGAGCGATCGCAGTGCAACCAGAAGTTATACTTATGGATGAACCATGTTCTGCACTTGACCCTATTTCTACTGCACGGGTTGAAGAACTGATTCACGAACTCAAGGAACAATATACCATCGTTATTGTTACCCACAATATGCAGCAAGCAGCACGAGTTTCCGATAAGACAGCATTTTTTAACGTTAAAGCTTCTGAAAAAGGTGGTCGCACAGGTTATTTAGTGGAATATGAAGCTACAGAATTAATTTTCAATCATCCACAACAAGAAGATACGAAAGCCTACATTAGTGGTAGATTTGGTTAGTGCTAGATTTGGCGTTACTGAGTGAAAGTATAAATTATGTTTTCTTCTGTTGTTTCCTTCAATCTCCAATTCAGCAATGTTCTAGATTTGATTAGTGGGTGAGGAGGGAATCGAACCCGCAACCAATTGATTAAGAGTCAACTGCTCTACCGTTGAGCTACTCACCCGCTGATAAAACCATGATATCAGACTTTTGAGTTTCGCGCTAGTGTTGCAGCTAAAAAACTGGCAGCAACTGAAAACAGCGGAAATTGGATGATCAAAGCGGTTTGATCTATTTGGAATTTAAAATTCAGGATTTTTGATCTATTCTTGAATTACTACTGGTGTTCCTAGATTAGCCCAATTAAATAACCGTTTAGCCTGATTAAGTGCAAGATTAACACAACCATGGCTTACCGGTGTACCAAACTTATTGTGCCAATATGCTCCATGAATAGCATAGCCATTTTGATAATACATAGTATAGGGAACATTGGCAATATCATATCCCCTACCACGCATCCGAGTTTTTTTAAACTTGCTTTGAATCTTAAATATACCAGTACGAGTAGGTGTAGATTGTTTTCCCGAAGAAATAGTTGCTTTATATACAGGTTTATCCCCTTCCCACGCAATCAGACGTTGTTGGGAAAGATTAATTTGAATCCAACGCTGATGAGATTTTTTCAGTTTTTGAACAATTGTAGGAACTTTCTGTGGTGGAGATTTTGCCCACATTTCGTCAGCAGTATAATCAAATATAGTAGTATAAGCTACTGTACCCACCAATAATATTTTTAATAGATGTATCCTGTGAAAATAAATCAAACCTTTCATAGTGAATACCCTGATAGACAATTGGCTAAAATTCGTTCAAGAACTTTGATTCTAATTCAGTCTATTTGTACTGATTTTACCACTAATTTAACTTCTGGATAACTTCTGGATGAGTGCTTTTGCTTGTTCGGTAATCTCATGCCAATTTTCCTCTAATATCCATTTTTTTGGGAATAATTCCCCACTTAAGCCTACAGCTATTGCCCCAACCTTTAAAAAATCTTCAGCATTTTCTAAGGTTACACCTCCGGTAGGAATTAAGGGAATATGTCCCAGGGGTCCTTGTAAACTTTTGATGTAATTACTTCCCCCCACTGCTTGGACGGGAAACACTTTCACACAAGTAGCGCCATAATTCCAAGCGGTAATAATTTCCGTCGGTGTCAATGCACCGGGAATTATCGGTATATTTGCCGCTACTGCGGTTTTAATCATCACGGGATCAGTATGGGGACTAAAGAGAAATTGACACCCACAAGCGATCGCCTCTTGTAATTGCTGGACGTTAAATAAAGTACCAGTACCAATCAGACAGCCCGGTAATTCAGTGCGGAGTTGGGAAATTAACTCAGGTGCGCGATCGCTATTCCAGGTAATTTCAATTAGTCTCATACCCCCAGATGCTACCGCTAAAGCCATTTTTTTACCCCAGTCCATTTTTGGGGCGCGAACTACAGCGATCGCTCGGTGTATCTTTAATTGTGATAACCAAATTTGATTAAGCATTTTCACTATATATATAGTAGTAAATAGAGATGTTCTTCTTTCTGTAATTTACACTTCATGAATTTCAGGAGCAGTAAGTAAAAAGTCTCATTAATGGTAAAATAACTAAAGTAGCATTAATAAATAAGTTTAATTGACAATGAATCGCATTTTTTGGATTACTGCTTTAATTGCCTTTATTAACTCCTTGAGTTTTACAATTTTAATCCCCATTATTTATCTTTATGGTAAACAATTTGGTTTAAATGATTTCCAAACTAGTTTATTGTTTTCTACCTACTCTATTGCTCAATTTTTTGCCACTCCTGTAATTGGTAAACTCTCTGATAGATTTGGACGTAAACCATTATTAATAATTAGTTTAGCAGGAACAGTAATTGCTAACACCATAGCCGGTACTGCCACAACAGCAATCTTACTATTTTTCGCCAGATTTTTAGATGGGATTACCGGGGGAAATGTTGCCGTTGCCCAAGCAGTGATTTCTGATGTCACCATGCAAAAAAATCGCGCTCAAGCCTTTGGAATTTATGGTGCAGCCATGGGCTTAGGCTTTATTATCGGTCCAGTTATGAGTTTATTAGCACAACAAATTTCTTTAGGAACAGCATTTTTAGTCTCTGGTGCAGTTGCTATGATAGCCATGTTAATGACCATATTCTTGTTACCAGAAACCTTAGAAAACAAATCTCCAAAGTTTAGTAATATTTTGGATTTAGGATTGGAAAATTTAATTAAAGGGTTTGCTATGCCAGGAGTGGGCATTTTACTATTAATTAACTTTTTGACTGGGATAACATTTACCATGTTTACCTATGCCTTTCAACCCTATTTTATTCAAGTTCTACATCAAAATAATCAATCTTTAACCCTCCTATTTCTAGTATTTGGCACTTTAGCAGTCATTATGCAAACTTGGGGAATATCGGTTCTCCGTCCTAAATTTAATGTGGTTAAGATATTATTTTTAGGTTTATTCGTTCGCAGTTTATCATTTCTCTTAATGCCCCTTTGGCCTAGTATCACCTATTTTGTCATAATTAGCATATTATTTGCCTTGTTTAATGCCCTCGTCCAACCTATGATTAGTACATTAATTTCTCTTAATGCTAAACCACAAGATCAGGGAACTGTTTTAGGGTTAAACGCATCTTATTTAAGTATTTCTAATGGTATTGGTCCAGTGATAGCCGGTATGATGGTTAAACAATCCCAACCAGTGACCTATGGCTATCCTTTATACATAGCAGGTATTTTGACCTTTGTGGTTTTAGCCTTAGCAATAGCTACACGCAAAAGATACAGCACTGCTATTTAATGGGTGAAATATAACTGTTTAACTCAGATTAAAGCAGGATTTAATCAAAACAAATGTTAAATAAACTTAAATAATTGTCAACCAAAATTTATTCATATCCTTGAAAACAATTGTCAAGTCAAGGTTTTTACTTATATTCTGGAAAATGTTACTGCTTACAGCATCTTGTCAAGAATACTACCTTTGTGTAATATGAATTATTGGTTGTAAAAATACTTTTTACAACGAGTTTCCTCACTCGTCAACTCAACATTACCACAATAACTACAACTACACCGGGTAAAAATATGCTGTTTTTTTTGAAGTTGATTGATTATTTATTAGTCGCAGTTGCGATCGCATCATTTGCTATTATTTATTTTGATTCTAGCAATCAAGAATATGTAATCGCTGCCTCCGTTGCTTTAACTCTTGCTATTGGTTTGTTTATCTTCAATAGACAATCAGTAAATAGCGCCAAAAAGAAAGCAGAAAAAAATCAAATGTCAAAAAAAGCTAAACTTTATACATCTTTGTTAAGCAAAGATACTCAATTAGACCATAACACAGTTTTGCCAGCACGAGCTAAAGCTTTAGAATATAGTCAAGAATTGATTGACGATTATAAAAGTTCTAGGGATCTTAACAGAACTTTATACTACGTTTTGCAAATTTCTACCGTAATTCTCTCAGGTGTGACACCAATTTTAGTTCTAGTTGATAAATTAGAAGCAGGACAGCCGTGGTTAAAATGGCTACCTGTTATCTGTCCAGCAGTTGCTTCCATTGTGGCTAGTGTCGTCACATCATTTCCCTTTGAAAAAAATTGGATGGCGGCTAACACAGCGGTGGAATTGTTAGAATCTGAACAGGAAAAGTTTATTTTAGGAATCACTCCAGCCTATCGTTGTTATGATATTCCAGAAGAGGATAAACAACAACAAAAAATTAGTCAGGCTGTAGAACTATTTATTAATCAAGTCAATAGCATTCACTTGCCGCAAGTACAACAAAAAACTGATTCAGACCCCGCAAATACAGAAAAACAAGACGCACCAAAACCAGAAGAAGCAACTACAGAAAAAAAGTAGCCCCATAGTCGGGACTAATTGGGTGCAGAATCTGCACCCAAATGTCAGATATTCCTGACATTGCGGTTTATAGTCAAAAAATAGGTAGAATGGTGATACATACTCTCCAAAAGAGAGCCAACCTACCAGTGATCTGATTAACTGCAACTTTGTATGAATTTAAATAGCCAGTCTGCCAATTCTTGTGATACATCTTCCCAGCGCTTGGCAGACATTGTGGGAACAATGATCGCTCTGATAACTCTGATTTTACCAGTATTTATCATTGCCCACTACTCTTCACCCAATGTTGAAAACAATCAGCCCTCTTTAACTTATAACCTATCTAACACCGGAGATTAAATACAAATAATAGACATCTGTTAAGTAATAATACTTATGATTAGCACCGAAAAAACTTAACAAGAATTAACGTTTCACAGAATTTACAACAGTTAACCAGGAATTTTGAGGAAAAGATCCACAATGCCTTAAAATTTGACACTGGGAGCAAAAATATCTGCTGCCCCTGTTCACTGTTAATATAGGAGTTTTATTGTGGATTTATCTCTTATTCCTGCCCAACCCAAACCAGGTGTACTTAACGTCTTAATTGAAATTGCTGGTGGGAGTAAAAATAAATATGAATACGATAAGGATTTACAAGCATTTGCCTTAGATCGCGTTCTCTATTCTTCGGTAAAGTATCCTTATGACTATGGTTTTATCCCTAACACCTTGGCAGACGATGGCGATCCTTTAGATGGTATGGTGATCATGGATGAGCCAACTTTCCCCGGTTGCATCATTGCTGCTAGACCAATTGGTTTTTTAGAAATGATTGATGGTGGTGATCGTGATGAAAAAATTCTTTGTGTTCCCGTCAAAGATCCACGCTATGCTCATGTAAAGTCCCTCAAAGATGTATCCCCCCACAAATTAGAGGAAATTGCGGAATTTTTCCGTAGTTACAAGAATTTGGAAAAAAAGGTAACACAAATTCTCGGTTGGCAAGATGTGGAAAAAGTAGCCCCCTTAGTAGAAAAGTTTATTCAGGCTGCTCAAGGATAATCTAGTATTTCCCATGCAAGTGAGGTACAAGAAGTCATAATTAAACGCAAGTACCTCATGAGACAAGGATTCGCTATATAATGGGTAATGGTAATATCAATTACTAATTACCCCCTAAATCAATAATTGTGGAATCATTCTGGTTGCAAAAAAAAATTTTTAATCCCAATGCAGCGTACTTTCTTGTTAGCAAAAATTCATAACTGTACCCTCACAGGAGCAAATATTAATTATGTGGGTAGTATCAGCATTGACGAAATTCTCTTAGAAAAAGCTGGTATCTTTCCCTATGAGCAAGTACAAGTAGTGAATATTGCTAATGGTGAGCGTTTTACTACTTATGCTATACCTGCGGTAGCTAATTCAGGAGCTATAGAATTAAATGGAGCAGCAGCACGTTTAGGTGTAGTAGGCGATCGCTTGATTATTATGACTTACGGCCAGTTTACCATAGAAGAGTTAAAATGTCACTCTCCTACTGTTGTGATTGTGGATGCAAAAAACCAGTTATTAGAAGTGCGAAATTATGCTGCTGGGGAAGCGAGGGAAGAGGTGTAAGTCCTGTTGTTATTTGAGGTAGTGTGTAAACCATTCCCTTGCTAAATGTGCTACAGCCGCCAATTTACCTGGTTCTGCAAATAAATGTGTGGCTCCAGGAACAATCTCCAACCGTTTGATTGAGTGTAACTGTGCCATTGCATCCTCATTAATCGCTATTACAGGCAGATCATCACCACCAACAATCAACAATGTTGGCGCTTTGACTTGAGGTAATGCTGAACCACCTAGGTCAGGTCGTCCACCACGAGAAACAATAGCCTTCACAACTTCTCCCCGTTTTGCAGCAGCCACAAGAGCCGCACCCGCACCCGTACTAGCACCAAAGTAACCTATCTTGAGTTGTTGGGTATCTGGGTTCTGTAGCAGCCAGTCCGTAGCTCCAACTAAGCGAGATGCTAACAAACCAATATCAAAGCGTAAATGTCTTGTCCGCAGGTCAATTTCTTCCTCTTCCAGAGTCAGCAAATCAAGTAATAAAGTTGCCAGTCCTGCTTGTTGTAATACCTCAGCAACATAACGATTACGGGGACTGTAACGACTGCTACCACTACCATGGGCAAATAAAACTATCCCGATAGCGCCATGGGGGATCACCAAATTACCCTCTAGGTTCACATCACCTGTGATCACTGATACCAGTTGTTCCTGGGGGTCCTGTATGAATGTTCTATCCATAACCAATAAATCAAGAATTACTTGTGCTATTAACCCGATAATTCCTTTTTAATAATTCCCATAATTTTATACATCCATCTTTAATCAGTTGACAGGGAACAGGGAACAGGGAACAGGGAACAGGGAACAAAACGCAAAAAATTTGCTTTTCAAGTATTGACAAAGGATTTTAAAAATGTTATCCTTATATTGATAAGGAAGAACTATCGTAAATTATTTATAGTAGGGTGTGTTAGCGACAGCGTAACGCACCATTAGTATAGACTTTGGGTGTAGGATAGCGATAGCGAAGCGCTGCTGCAAGCAGTTCGCTATATAATATAGTAGGGTGTGTTAGCGACAGCGTAACGCACCATTAGTATAGACTTTGGGTATAGCATAGCGATAGCGAAGCGCTGCTGCAAGCAGTTCGCTATATAATATAGTAGGGTGTGTTAGCGACAGCGTAACGCACCATTAGTAAAGACTTTGGGTATAGCATAGCGATAGCGAAGCGCTGCTGCAAGCAGTTCGCTATATAATATAGTAGGGTGTGTTAGCGACAGCGTAACGCACCATTGGTGAAGACTTTGGGTGTAGCATAGCGATAGCGAAGCGCTGCTGCAAGCAGTTCGCTATATAATATAGTAGGGTGTGTTAGCGACAGCGTAACGCACCATTGGTAAAGACTTTGGGTGTAGCATAGCGATAGCGAAGCGCTGCTGCAAGCATTTCGCTATATAATATAGTAGGGTGTGTTAGCGACAGCGTAACGCACCATTGGTGAAGACTTTGGGTGTAGCATAGCGATAGCGAAGCGCTGCTGCAAGCAGTTCGCTACATTATAGTTATATAATGCTACATTATAGTTATATAATATAGTAACGCACCATTTTAAATCATTATCCTGTAAATCCTTTCATCCTGGATATCCTGATTCTGACAAATGTAAAAGCATAAATGTTACCAGAGTATATAGTAACCCACCATCTTTAATCATCATCAGAAAATCCCCCTCCTCATCCTGTAAATCCTTTCATCCTGGATATCCTGATTCTGACAAATGTAAAAGCATAAATGTTACCAGAGTATATAGTAACCCACCATCTTTAATCATCATCAAAAAATCCCCATCTTCATCCTGTAAATCCTTTCATCCTGGATATCCTGATTCTGACAAATGTAAAAGCATAAATGTTACCAGAGTATATAGTAACCCACCATCTTTAATCATCATCAAAAAATCCCCATCTTCATCCTGTAAATCCTTTCATCCTGGATATCCTGATTCTGACAAATGTAAAAGCATAAATGTTACCAGAGTATATAGTAACCCACCATCTTTAATCATCATCAGAAAATCCCCATCTTCATCCTGTACATCCTTTCATCCTGGATATCCTGATTCTGACAAATGTAAAAGCATAAATGTTACCAGAGTATATAGTAACGCACCATATTAAATCATTATCCTGTACATCCTTTCATCCTGGATATCCTGATTCTGACAAATGTAAAAGCATAAATGTTACCAGAGTATTATGTATATGACACTAATTAACACATATTAAATCTAAAAAAATACGGTTGTACTTCTGACTTTAATCAATTACAATCATATTGTGACAAGGTTTTATTACGTGAAGTTGCTCATTTTCTACCTTATATAACAAAAACCTACAGTACCAGGTGCAAAGGAAAAAATATGTTTAACAACTCTTTCCTCCGTCAAACCGCAACAACAATTGTTTTTATAGATGCCTCCCTTTCCGACTATCACACCCTCCAAACAGGAATTATCGAGGGCGTAAAAACAGTTATTATTTCTCCAAATCAAGACGGAATTGAGCAAATTAGCCAAATTTTACAACAACATCCCCACATCACCACCATTCACATCCTTTCCCACGGTGCGCCTGGATGCTTATATTTAGGCAATAGTCAATTAAACTTAACCAATATTCATAATTACACCCAACAATTACAACAGTGGCAACCTCAGAATATTTTACTATATGGTTGTAACGTCGCTGCCGGAGACGCTGGGGCAGAATTTATTCACAAATTACATCAAATTACCAACGCCACCATTAGCGCCTCCACCACAAAAACCGGCAATGCAGCATTAGGGGGAAATTGGCAGTTAGAGGTGAATATTCCCGTTACAGAGACGTTCCATGGAACGTCTCTACATTTGTCAGATATTGTTGCAGACACCCTCACCAGCTACCAGGGAGTATTTGCACCCACATTAGTGGGAGAGTGGGATTTTCTCAGCTATGCCTATGCTGTGACAGTGGTAGGTAACTATGCCTACGCTGTGGGGGATACACTAGACATCATTGATATTACTGACCGAGCCAAACCCGTTGTCAAGGGAAGTTACAATATTTATTCTGGTCAAGGTGTGCAAGTAGTCGGTAACTATGCTTACGTAGCTGATGGGTATTCAGGACTACAAATCATTGATATCAGCAACCCCACTACCCCCACCCTCAAGGGCAATTATAATACATCTGGCTATGCTTATGGTGTGCAAGTAGTCGGTAACTACGCTTACGTAGCTGATGATGGTGGACTACAAATCATAGATATTAGCAACCCCACTACCCCCACCCTCAAGGGCAATACATCTGGCTATGCTAGTGATGTGCAAGTAGTCGGTAACTATGCTTACGTAACTGGTTTTAATTCAGGACTACAAATCATAGATATTAGCAACCCCACTACCCCCACCCTCAAGGGCAATTATGATACATCTGGCTATGCTTGGGGTGTGCAAGTAGTCGGTAACTATGCTTACGTAGCTGATAGTTGGTCAGGACTACAAATCATAGACATCAGCAACCCCACTACCCCCACCCTCAAGGGCAATTATAATACATCTGGCAATGCTGAAGGTGTGCAAGTAGTCGGTAACTATGCTTACGTAGCTGATGGTTGGTCAGGACTACAAATCATAGACATCAGCAACCCCTCTAACCCCACCCTCAAGGGCAATTATGATACATCTGGCTATGCTTTTGGTGTGCAAGTAGTCGGTAACTATGCTTACGTAGCTGATGATTGGTCAGGACTACAAATAATAGACATCAGCAACCCCACAACCCCCACACTCAAAGGCAATTATTATACATCTGGTGCTGCTATAGGTGTGCAAGTAGTCGGTAACTATGCTTACGTAGCTGATGGTGATTCAGGACTACAAATCATAGACATCAGCAACCCCACTACCCCCACCCTCAAGGGCAATTATGATACATCTGGCTATGCTTATGGTGTGCAAGTAGTGGGTAACTACGCTTATGTAGCTGATTATGGTTCAGGACTACAAATCATAGACATCAGCAACCCCACAACCCCCACACTCAAAGGCAATTATTATACATCTGGCTATGCTTATGGTGTGCAAGTAGTGGGTAACTACGCTTATGTAGCTGATTATGGTTCAGGACTACAAATCATAGACATCAGCAACCCCACAACCCCCACACTCAAAGGCAATTATTATACATCTGGTGCTGCTATAGGTGTGCAAGTAGTCGGTAACTATGCTTACGTAGCTGATGGTGATTCAGGACTACAAATCATTGACATCAGCAACCCCACAACCCCCACCCTCAAAGGCAATTATGATACATCTGGCAATGCTTTAGGTGTGCAAGTAGTCGGTAACTATGCTTATGTAGCTGATCATGAAGGTGGCTTAAAGATTATTAATGTCAGTGAGTTTACTGGTAACGCCAACCAAGCACCCACTAACCTCACACTCTCCACCAGCACAATTGCAGAAAACCAAATTATTGGTACAGTAGTGGGTAATCTCACCACCACAGACCCAGATACAGCAAACACCTTTACCTATAGTTTAGTCACCGGGGACGGTGCAACAGATAACAGTTTATTTACCATTACCAATAATCAACTTACCACCAACGCTGTATTTGACTTTGAAACCAAAAACAGTTACAGCATTAGAGTCAAAACCACAGACCAAGATGGGTTATCCTTCGAGAAACAATTAACCATTGGTGTCAGTAACGTTAACGAAACTCCTACTAACCTAACCCTCTCTAATAACACCGTTGCGGAAAATCAAATTATTGGTACAGTAGTGGGTAATCTCACCACCACCGACCCAGACACAGAAAACACCTTTACCTATAGTTTAGTTACAGGAGATATTGCAACAGATAATAGTTTATTTACCATTAGCAATAATCAACTTACCACCAACGCTGTATTTGACTTTGAAACCAAAAACAGTTATATCATTAGAGTACAAACCACCGACCAAGATGGGTTATCCTTCGAGCAACAATTAACCATTGAAATAACTGACCTTAACGAAGACGAAAGCTTTACCATCACACCCCAACAAGATATCATAGATGCTCAAGATGGAAACGACACCATCACCAGCATATTCGCCAATTTACAACAACAAGACACCATTGATGGTGGTAATGGCACAGATACCTTAATTATCACCCAAGGAACAGATAATGATTTTATCTCCATAGATACCAATAACATCACCAATCAATTAGATATTCCTGACACAACAGTATTCGGATTTGAAAACTTTGATTTA
The DNA here is from genome assembly GCF_014696755.1 of Anabaena sp. FACHB-1391. Classification (NCBI taxonomy): domain Bacteria; kingdom Bacillati; phylum Cyanobacteriota; class Cyanophyceae; order Nostocales; family Nostocaceae; genus Anabaena; species Anabaena sp. FACHB-1391. The sequence goes on from NZ_JACJQS010000013.1 coordinate 109,574, forward strand.
AGCAGCTTTACAGGTACAGTCAGCTTTTTAGGGACCGCCGCTAATGATTGGATTAAAAGTGGTACAGGAAACGATGATTTAACTGGTGGAGATGGTGATGATTATCTCAACGGGGGAACAGGTACAGACCTTTTAATCGGTGGTCAAGGAAATGATACCTATGTCGTAGACAATATTGGCGATATCATTTCTGAAGGTTTAAATCGTGGTATTGATACCGTAGAATCTTCCATCACTTGGACCTTAAACACTTGGACATTAAGAAACCTAGAAAACCTAACATTACAGGGAACAACCGCCATTAACGGTACAGGTAACACCCTCAATAATATCATTACAGGTAACGCAGCAGCTAACGTTCTGGCTGGTGGTGCAGGTGCTGATACCCTCATTGGTGGCGCTGGTAATGATACCTACTATGTAGACAATACAGCAGATACCATCACAGAAAACCTGAATGAAGGAACAGATATTGTTTTCAGCATTATTGATTACACATTGGGGGATAACCTAGAAAACCTAACATTACAGGGAACAACTGCGATTAATGGTACAGGTAATGACCTCGATAATATCATTACAGGTAACACTGGTAATAACGTTCTGACTGGTGGTGCTGGTACTGATACCCTCCTTGGTGGTGCTGGTAACGATTCCTACTATGTAGACAATACAGCAGATATCATCACAGAAAATGCTAATGAAGGAACAGATAGCGTTTTCAGCACTGTAACTTACACTCTCAGCACCAACTTAAAAAACTTAACGTTACAGGGAACAACTGCGATTAATGGTACAGGTAATGACCTCGATAATATCATTACAGGTAACACTGGTAATAACGTTCTGACTGGTGGTGCTGGTACTGATACCCTCATTGGTGGTGCTGGTAATGATTCCTACTATATGGACTCCACAGCAGATACCATCACAGAAAACCTGAATGAAGGAACAGATAGCGTTTTCAGCACTGTAACTTATACTTTAACCACCAACTTAGAAAACCTAACGTTACAGGGAACAACTGCGATTAACGGTACAGGTAACACCCTCAATAATATCATTACAGGTAACGAAGCCGATAACGTTATTACCGGTGGTACGGGTGCTGATACCCTCCTTGGTGGTGCTGGTAATGACTCCTATTATGTGGACTCCACAGCAGATATCATCACAGAAAATGCTAATGAAGGAACTGATATTGTTTTCACAACTGTAACCTATACCTTAACCTCCAATACCGAAAACCTAACGTTACAGGGAACAACCGCTATTAACGGTACAGGTAACACCCTCAGTAATATCATTACAGGTAACGCAGCAGCTAACGTTCTTACTGGTGGTACGGGTGCTGATACCCTCATTGGTGGTGCTGGTAATGATACCTACTATGTGGACTCCACAGCAGATACCATCACAGAAAACCTGAATCAAGGAACAGATAGCGTTTTCACAACTGTAACCTATACCCTAACCACCAACTTAGAAAACCTAACGTTACAGGGAACAACCGCTATTAACGGTACAGGTAACACCCTCAATAATATCATTACAGGTAACACTGGTAATAACGTTATTACTGGTGGTGCGGGTACTGATACCCTCCTTGGTGGTGCTGGTAATGATACCTACTATGTGGACTCCACAGCAGATATCATCACAGAATTAGGAGGACAAGGAACAGATAGCGTTTTCAGCAGCGCAGCAACTTACACTCTCAGCACCAACTTAGAAAACCTAACGTTACAGGGAGCAGACCCTATTAACGGTACAGGTAACACCCTCAATAATATCATTACAGGTAACACTGGTAATAACGTTCTTACCGGTGGTACGGGTGCTGATACCCTCCTTGGTGGTGCTGGTAATGATACTTACTATGTGGACAATACAGCAGATAGCATCACGGAATTAGGAGGACAAGGAACAGATAGCGTTTTCAGCACTGTAACTTATACTCTCACCACCAACGTAGAAAACCTGGTTTTACAAGGAACAACCTCTATTAACGGTACAGGTAA
>NZ_JACJQS010000014.1:0-107815 GCF_014696755.1 Anabaena sp. FACHB-1391
TCACAAGCTTTCTCATAATTTCCAGATTCTGCTAATGCTTTTCCATAACTATTTAATGCTATGATATTATCGGGATTAATTTGTAAAGAACTTTCAAAAATCTCACAAGCTTTCTCATAATTTCCAGATTCTGCTAATGCTTTTCCATAACTAGTTAATGCTATGATATTATCAGGATTAATTTGCAAAGAACTTTCAAAAATCTTACAAGCTTTCTCGTAATTTCCAGATTCTGCTAATGCTTTTCCATAGCTAGTTAATGCTATTAAATCATTAGGATTAATTTGTAAAGAACTTTCAAAAATCTCACAAGCTTTCTCGTAATTTCCAGATTCTGCTAATGCTTTTCCATAGCTAGTTAATGCTATGATATTATCGGGATTAATTTGTAAAGAACTTTCAAAAATCTCACAAGCTTTCTCGTAATTTCCAGATTCTGCTAATGCTTTTCCATAGCTAGTTAATGCTATGATATTATCGGGGTTAATTTGTAAAGAACTTTCAAAAATCTCACAAGCTTTCTCATAATTTCCAGATTCTGCTAATGCTTTTCCATAGCTAGTTAATGCTATGATATTATCGGGATTAATTTGTAAAGAACTTTCAAAAATCTCACAAGCTTTCTCATAATTTCCAGATTCTGCTAATGCTTTTCCATAGCTAGTTAATGCTATGATATTATCGGGATTAATTTGTAAAGAACTTTCAAAAATCTCACAAGCTTTTTCGTGTCTTCCTGCTTTAGATAATCCGTTTCCATAGCTAGTTAAAGTAATAATATTATCAGGTTGAAGCTGTAATGACCGTTCAAATAATTTAAATGCTTTATTATATTGTCCATTTTTTGATAATACGTTTCCATGTTTGCTGAGAATAATAGCATTTTGACAATTCCTCAATAAATCGTCAGCCTTGCTAATTAAAAATTGGATATCATCATTATTAATCATAGTTTATTTTTTAAATTTAAAGGAATCCAGGGAATTTATTCCCTGTATCAAAGCCAAAGTCGGTTAAAACTGACTAGAATCTAGTCTAATTTACTGAAGGAACATTTAACAATCACATCCTGTAAATCCTCAAATCCTGGACATCCTGATTCTGACAATTATTCCCAAAAGTCCACATTTAACATTGCTTCAATATCACAACTAAACGGCCACGTATCAGGAAACTCACACTGTGGATAACCATTGCGGACAATTTTCAGAGCATCTGCATAAGCTTCATCAAATACTTGGCTAAAATAAGGCTTGAGACTAGGTGAATTTTTGAGTAACTTTCTGATTCCAATCTTTTGTTTAATGATTGATTCTACCCCCCCACGATAACAATCAGGGATCTGCACATAATTCCGCTTGAGAATGTGTTCTAAAAGTTCTGCTAACCGATTTTCAAGTTCACGTTGATCTGAGCGCCCCAAGTCCTCTATCTCTTCTATCAAATTATCAATATCTAGTCCTTCTATATCTCTATTCCGTAATTTGTGGACAATATCTTCAATCCAGAGTAAATAGTCTTGCTCATACAAAGATACTGCAATTGGTGTCTGTGTCATTGCTGTAAACCCTCTAAATGACCTAATTTCATTTTAAGTGACATCATTTGTAATCTTCGACAATCAACCTGTAAACTAGCAAAATCAAGACAATTTAAACTCTTTTAACATTTTGCTTATTCCAAGCATATTCACTGAGTATAGCATATAGTGATCAATCAAATCCTGTAAATCCTCAAATCCTGGATATCCTGATTCTGACAATTGCTAGTTTATAATTAATCTAAATGTAACTTTTCCATTTACCAAGGAGGAATAAACAATGAAAGGATGGGAAACTTTAGATGCTATAGAAAGACAACCTGATAAAGTCAGTGGTGCATGGGTATTTCGAGGAACAAGAGTTCCCGTTACTGCATTATTTGAAAATTTACGTGATGGTGCAACCGTAGATGAGTTTTTGGAGTGGTTTCCCCTGTACAAAGATCACAAGTTGATAAAATTTGTTCTATTATCAATAGAACTAAATTGGGTGATTATCAAGAAATTTCTATAATCTAAAAATCCTGATCCTGTAAATCCTTAAATCCTGGACATTATCTCGACTTACTTAGGCAATGTCAGTACAAGCTTAACTAAACTTAATATTATTAGGCGATCGCCTATCTAGTCAAATCAAATATCATCAGGACAGATACCTAATGCTCTTAAATAAACCACTAACTTCCCCTATTGCTACTCACAGTTTAATAGTATCGGGTTTTCATGCCTTATCAGATCCCATTAGAATCAGTGTTATAGAACTTCTGCGTCAGCGTGAACTCTGTGTATGTGACTTATGTGATGCTTTAGAAATAAATCAATCAAAACTTTCTTTTCATCTCAAAACCCTCAAAGAAGCAAGTCTAGTAAATTCCCGTCAACAAGGACGCTGGATTTATTACAGCTTGAATATTTCCCAATTTCAGGTTCTAGAAACATATTTAGCAGAGTTTCGTCTGAATTATGGGGTTTTAACTCCTCGTTCCTGTTGTGAGTAGCGGGGAATTAGACTCGGTACAAATTTGTTCTAAGTAGGGCTTGCTGAAAAAGTTTTCTCGTTCCCATACTCTGTATGGGAATGAATTACAGAAGGCTCTGCCTTCAAGGTTATAGTAGAGGCAGAGCCTCTTGATAGCATTCCCAGTCAGAGACTGGGAACGAGATAACGAGATGACTAGATAGAACAAATCCCTGCAATCTTGAAAGACTACAGAGATTTGTTTTTTTATTCATTTGGTGGCGGGAAGTGGATTTGAACCACTGACCTTCGGGTTATGAGCCCGACGAGCTACCAGGCTGCTCTATCCCGCGTCGCTTTTGTCGTTTTCCTCTCGACTTCTTTAATATAACGCAAAGTCAAAAGTTTGTCAACTATAAAAGCGATAATTCTCCAACTACTTCCAAACGCTTGTATTTCCCCAGGTTCATGAACTTCTCGGCCAGACTTTGGGCTATGCTGGGGGTAATCCAACCCATTTGTTGGAGGAGGTGAATAGCTACGGCGTATTTAGCGCGTTTTGAGCCATCCATTACCTTAATAGCTAATCCCATACCCTCCCCAAGTCTGCTAATACACTGCACACCTTCTGCACCGGATTTACTAACTAATTCGCTGGGAGTTAAGCGCATCAGTTCTGTGTCAAATTCTCCTTCACCAGCCACCATGGTGGGATGATGGTTCATAGCGCGAACGATGCGTTCCATATCCACGCTATTGCTAGAAGCTAATACAGCATATAAAGAGGCCATTTGACTGAGTTGCATCAGGTATGTAGGTGCGCCGCAGTCATCATGGGCTGTGAGAAATTCTTCTGCTGGCATTCGCAGCAATTCTGCTACTTTGGTGATAATTAACTGCTGGACTGGGTGTTTTCGATCCAAATAGTTAGTTAACGGCCAATGGCGTTGTTGACAAACCGCTAACATTCCTGCGTGTTTACCAGAGCAGTTATATTCTAAACGACTGCTTTTACTTTGGGGGATTGGGCATTGTATAACATTTGCGTCAATATCTGCCCGCCACAAAATATTAAATACCTGTCTTACCTGTTCTATGCTGCCTTTATGGGAACTGGTGATAATGGCTAAGTCTTTGTCACTCAAACCATAGCGTTCTAATGTGCCTGTGCTAGTGACAGCCAGGGCTTGAAATGGTTTGAGAGCAGAACGGACAAATGCAGCAGTTTCAGCGTTACCGGCCACAGAAAGAACCCGTCCCCGGTCGTCGCTAACTACAGCCTGGACTAGATGCCGAGATTCAATAATACCTTCCCGCAGTAACCGGACTTCCAGGGCTGCGGCTTGAGTTCGTTTTCCCATTGTCATGGGTTTATATCTACTTTGTGAATTGTCAGTGGTCAGTTGTCGGTGGTTGGTTATCGTTGGTCAGTTGTTTTACTAATAACTAATAAATAATAACTAACGACCAATAACTATTTACAGGAAATGCCAAACTATAGTTCCCACAAGATACATGAGAGCCAATGCGGCAAAGGTAATTTGCAAGCGTTGGAAAATGGGTTTAATTTCGTAGGTAACAATTAAGCGATCGCGGGTAATGACTGCTTGGGGTTTTGTCCAAGTTTGCCCGTCGTACCAACCAGATTCTTCATAGAATACAGTGGTGCTGTACAGGCGATCGCGCACATAGAACCAACCTAAATACAACCTGATTAAGACTAGCACTACAGTAACACTAGCAGCGCCAGATCCACAAAGCAGAAAATTAAAAATCTGCTTTTGGGGAGGAAAGCTGGCCGCTGCCACAGGTCCTGCTATCAACCAAGACCAAGCCCAAATCCAAAAGATTTTTTTGGTGTAGTTGCTCCAGCTTAAGGTACTATCTCGAAATAGCCAGGCGTTTTTTAATTCCTCATACTCATTGAGTGGTTGTTGTTCTGTAGGAACTGGGCAATTCTCCAGAGAGGAGCGCATCATATCGGTTAACCCCCAACATCATCGGAGTTTGGCATGAAAATACGTTCCGCGTGTCCCCAGAACGCTTCTAAATTATAAAACTCCCGTTCCCTTGGCATCATGATATGGACGATGACATCACCATAATCTTGTAGTATCCATGTTCCTTCCGCTTTTCCTTCTGTGGTGCGGGGTCGTCGTTGCCACTCAATTTCCACTTGTCCTTCTACTGCGTCAGCGATCGCTCTCACCTGTACTTTAGAGTAACCGGTCATGATCACAAAGTAATCAGACAGGTAAGAAATATTTGCCAGGTTTAGCAATATAATTTCTCCGGCTTTACGCTCATAACCAGCTTCAGCAATAGTTAGAGCTAAATTTTTACTTGTAGTTTCTGTGTCAGTTTTAGGTTCGATCACAGCTTTCTTTGTCAATGGAAAATTTCCTCTTAAAGATTCAGTCATTCAACCTCTTGTGCTTTTTCCTTTTGCAGTTACTTGGTCTACTTATGTAACTTACTGACAATTTACACTCTCAGAACTTTTAAATACTGAGACTCTTCATCGCTACTGTCAATGAGTCATCCTGTAACTAACAAATAACTGAACTAGAATTGTGTGAATGGGTTTTTTCTGAATAGTAACATATTCTACAGTTAACTTTATGCCTGAATCGCTTTAGTCTCTATTTATCATTTTCTGGTACTTTGTCCTAGTTTTTGGCTGATTCTTGTTAAATTTTCCTATTTAATCGCTTTAGTAGCTGATTTATTTTACTTAAATATGATTTTATCAGATACTAACTATTGAGATTCATATCTGGGGTGGCAGCATGAAACCCAACCTCTCAAAAATGGCGAAGATATTGTGTGAGATACTATTAGACAAAAATAAGCCCAAGCCGATTTACGACTTGGGTAAATAAAATGAATTTTGTGCAATCACGTCCAGGGTATAACAAAATAAATTATACAAAGTATGAGTGGCATTTGGGTAGGTTAGAGTCGGGATAAAGGACAAAAACAGGACGGAAGAAATCAAATGCGGCGGATTTTAGCAGCAAGATTAAACAGCCCCACTGTTTTTATGAAATAAAATGGTGATAGTTTTGAGAATTAACTTTAAATCGTAAACTAAACTCCAGTTTTTTTGATATTGTAAATCTAAACGAATCACGTCTTCAAAACTACGGACTTGAGAACGTCCCTTAACTTGCCATTCACCAGTCATACCAGGTTTAACGTCTAAACGTTGCCATTCTGGTACTTCGTAGCGTTCCACCTCATCAGGTGTAGGTGGTCGAGTTCCTACTAGACTCATTTCACCTTTGAGAACGTTCCAAAATTGCGGTAATTCATCGAGACTGGTACGACGTAACAGCTTACCTACTTTGGTAATTCTGGGGTCATGATCATTTTTAAAGAAAGCGCCTTCCACTTGATTTTTGATTTGGGATTTTTTAGCTTCCGCATCTACGCACATAGACCGAAATTTCCAAATAGCAAAGCGTTTACCCATCCAACCACAACGGGTTTGCTTAAAGAAAATTGGACCGGGATCGTCAATTTTAATAGCGATCGCTATGGGTATAAAGAAAATAGATGTAATTACTAACCCAACCAATGATCCCAGAATATCAATGGCCCGTTTCATCCAAGAAGCCACGGAAGGATGAGTTTGCGGAAGTGAATCTACTTTTCGAGAATTATTTTGATAATTTCCCGTATTTATCAGATTGTCGTTTGCTATTGGCTCTAAGTTATCAAGAGACTCAATGGGAAATACCTGATCTAGTCCTGTCAGATTCAAGACTGCCATGACTTGGGGAGTGATATGACGCAGTGTCATGATAATTCCCTTTTCCTGGGAATTTTTGAAGTTACTGACTAGAGAACCTAAACCACTACTATCCATAAAGGTAGTATTTTGAAAATCAATGAAAATTTGCCGAGGTGGTGAATCTGCTTGAATTAGGTTTTGGCAAGTTTGCTTAAAACTGATAGCTTCAAGCACGGTTAACCTCGCTGGTACTTGCAAGATTGCTACATCTTCAAGGTAAGTAACTAAAAATTCTACTGGTATGGTTTGGCTACTCATGAAGCTCTGCACTTTAGTTGCCATCTAAAATCTCATTAAATGTGATTTGGTCTTAAAAAAACAATTAACCCGATTTTTAATCTGTATGATGAATCATAAGTAAGTAGATTTTTAAAGATCAGCGGGAAGATCACTAATCAAGCTTCACAATAGAAGAAACTGACAAAATTCTTGCTGTTGTAAATAGGTGAATCCTTCCCTTACTTCATATCATCATGACTACTAAAAATAAAGTTAACTCAACTGCACGCCTAATCGAAGTCTTTTCTGCCATTCAAGGCGAGGGGCTGAATGTGGGGACGCGTCAGATTTTTATCCGGTTTGCTTTTTGTGATCTGCGTTGTTATTTTTGCGATAGCGCCCACACCTGGAATGCACCCCCTAGCTGCCAAATTGAGTCTTACCCCGGATTACGAGATTTTGAAGTTCATCCAAATCCCGTTGCATCATCTACATTGTTGGCATGGATTGCCAGACAAAATCTACCTTTCGTCCACGATAGCATTAGCTTGACTGGAGGAGAGCCTTTGCTTCATGCACAATTTTTGGCGGAATTTTTGCCCGCATTGCGATCGCTGACTAGTTTACCGATTTATCTGGAAACCGGCGGACATCGCCCAGAAAATTTGGCAATAATTCTCCCCTATTTAGACTCTGTGGGCATGGATTTGAAACTACCCAGTGTCAGCGGTGAAACTTATTGGCCAGAACACACAAAATTTCTTCAGTTATGCTCTAACTCTAAGTTAGAAGTATTTGTAAAAATAATTGTTTCCCAAAGTACAGTTGTTCAGGAGTTAGAACGGGCGGCTTTGTTAGTTGCCCAAGTCAATGAGGATATTCCGGTATTTTTACAACCTGTTACCCCTTTAGCTGTTGCCTCTTTAGCTGCTCAAGAATTTAGTTCTGTGGTCATGGTAGCACCAACTCCAGACCAGGTTTTAGAATGGCAAGTTTTGATGAAGAGATTTGTTAAACAAGTGCGTGTGATTCCCCAAACTCATAAAATGTTGCATCAAATGTAGAATTTAAAAAGTTTTCATCAAGAAAAGAATAAAATTTATTGATTCTATAAAACTGTGACCAAGTAATTCAATATTTTTGGGGTTGGGGGTTGCCCACCCCGCTAACTGCTTGTGATTTTACAGTTCACCAGTTTCGCCATTCCTAGATTTAGATTTAGCTTTGTTAGCGCTGCGTTTAAGAGCAGAAAGTCTAGCTTCATATCGAGAACGCTGACGCTTGCTAGGAGTGTTTTCAACCAAGGTTTTTAAGGCACTACCAAGACTTTTATAAGCGTTAGGTAAACTATAACCAAAGCGGGTTGCCAGAGCGATCGCTTTTTCGTCAGCATCTAGCAATTCTTTAATTTGTTTGTCCCCATTATTTTTTTGGTATAGTCGCCAACCGGAAACGCCACATAGAGCTAAAGCTAATACTAGTAATAATCCATCTTGTACCCACAATTCACCCACCGCACCACCTAAACCAATGGCCAGTGCGGCCATTTCCCAGCCATCTTTAGGAATGGTGTCATTTTGAACACGAGCCACTTCGTGCCAAAACAGCAAATTCCGCTGATCCATTGCCAGAGCATCCCATTTTACCAAGTCAATTTGAATTTCTACTTGGTCTTTGCCGATTTCTTCGCAACGAATCAGAGATGGATTAACCTCAGTTGTGCCTTCAACCGTTACCCAACTTTGTAATTCTGGCGGTAGTAAACTTTTTAACCGCCGAATTTCACTCATTTCCGCTTTAGCAGAGGAGGTTGCATAGGATGTCATAAAAATCCAGCCCTAGGAAATTTCTTTTTTGTATATGATTAGGTTATCACTTTCCAGTTTAGCGATTTCAGTAGTTATCCTCTGATTCATCGGTAAAACTACCTCGCTTTTTCCGCGCTTCCATAGCTTTTTCTAGGAGTTCTAATAATCCAGGAGCTTGTTCTTGAATACTCAACAATAATCTTTCTCCCAAGTCTATATTTCCCGGATCTTCTCCTGTTTCCATTACTTCCTGCAAACGCGGCACAGCAATGCTATCCACAATTTGGATTAATCCGCTCAGACAACGGTTAAATTGTCTTTCGGTGAGCATGGAGTCCTCTAGGGGAAATTCAATAATAGCGCGGATTTCACCATCGGAGGGATCATATTCCCATTGCAGCATTTTGGTTTCCCAAGAAATAGCCAGCATGGTTTGCAGGATGGCGTTTTTGTGGGGATGGTCTTTCACTTCCGCTAAAACTTGAGGCGCAAATAACCGGAAAAATCTCCCTTCTTCGTCCAATTGAACAACTATCAGGAAATCCTCTAGGTTTTGAGCTTCAACACCTGTAATAATCCGGTCTTCTTCTTCATCAAAACGGTATTGCCAACCAAGATTATCTAGATACTTGGCTATCTGTTTGAGATTTGCTGCCATAAAAGCCTCGTAAGGAACAGTCGGGAGGCTGTCACCAAAATTATTGTAACCTGGTAGGAGCATTTACTCAATTGGTACATTCAGTCGTTTGGTGTGAAAAATTGTGATGATGACAAGGAAAGAAAGGAAAAAAAGGAATTTTCCGAGATAATTGAGTTTTTTGTGTCTTTCTACTTCATTTTTGCCCAACTCGGTCAATATAACTGGATTCAAAAATCTTCTGTTGAGTTTTAGTTGCAAAACTTAACACAGTTATCAGTCAAGTCTTTTTTCCATCTGTATCCGCACTTTGGTAGACTTAAAAACTGAAATAGCTAAAAAAAACGTACTTGACAAGTAATTTAGAGGGCAGACTCCGTGGAAAATACTCTTGGGTTAGAAATTATAGAAGTAGTTGAGCAAGCTGCGATCGCTTCTTCAAAATGGATGGGTAAGGGCGAAAAAAACATTGCTGACCAAGTAGCTGTGGAAGCTATGCGCGAACGGATGAATAAAATCCATATGCGCGGTCGCATTGTCATCGGTGAAGGTGAACGGGACGAAGCTCCTATGCTTTACATTGGTGAAGAAGTGGGTATCTGTACCAGACCAGATGCCGCTAATTTCTGTAATGTTAATGAACTAGTAGAAATTGACATCGCTGTTGACCCCTGCGAAGGTACTAACCTGGTTGCTTATGGTCAAAATGGCTCCATGGCGGTTTTGGCAATTTCTGAAAAAGGCGGTTTATTTGCTGCTCCTGACTTCTACATGAAGAAACTGGCAGCGCCCGCCGCCGCTAGAGGTCATGTTGATATTAACAAATCCGCTACAGAAAACTTAAAAATCCTTTCTGAATGCCTAAACCGGGCTGTGGAAGAATTAGTAGTTGTTGTTATGGACCGTCCCCGTCATAAAGAACTAATTCAAGAAATCCGCACCGCTGGTGCCAGAGTTAGACTGATCAGCGATGGTGACGTTTCTGCTGCTATCTGTTGCGCTTTTGCTGGTACTAATATTCATGCGTTAATGGGTATCGGTGCTGCTCCCGAAGGTGTGATTTCAGCTGCGGCTTTACGTTGCTTGGGTGGACACTTCCAAGGACAATTAATCTACGATCCAGAAGTTGTCCAAACTGGTTTAATTGGTGAAAGCAGAGAAGGTAATCTAGCCCGTTTAAATGAAATGGGTATTACTGATGGTGACAAGGTTTATAACGCTAATGAATTAGCTTCTGGTGAAACGGTGTTATTCGCCGGTTGCGGTATCACTCCTGGGACTCTGATGGATGGTGTGCGTTTCTTCCACGGTGGCGCTAGAACCCAAAGCTTGGTTATTTCCAGTCAATCTAAAACCGCTCGCTTTGTGGATACAGTTCACTTGTGGCAAGAACCCAAGACTATCCAACTACGATAATCATTGGTGATTTGTGATAGGTAATTGGTGATTGGGAAAAAACTCTTACCAATTACCTGTTACCCATGACCCATGACCTATTACCTATTACTTATTACCTATTACCTATTACCTATTACCTATTACCTATTACCCATTTAAGAAATGAATATTGCCGTGGTGGGGTTAAGCCATAAAACAGCCCCAATAGAAGTTAGAGAAAAATTAAGTATTCCCGAAGCTCAAATCGAAGGAGCGATCGCTCATCTTCTCAGTTATGCTCATATTGATGAGGTTGCTATTCTCAGCACTTGTAACCGCTTAGAAATTTATATTGTCAGTAACGAAACTACTCAAGGGATTCACGAAGTTACTCAGTTTCTTTCTGAACATAGTAAACTACCTATAGTCTCTCTGCGTCATCATCTGTTTATATTGCTCCATGGTGATGCTGTAACACATATTTTACGGGTTGCATCTGGTTTAGATAGTCTCGTCTTAGGTGAAGGTCAAATTTTAGCTCAAGTTAAACATACTCATAAACTCGGACAGCAATTTAATGGCATCAAAACCATTTTAAATCGGTTATTTAAACAAGCCCTCACCGCCGGTAAACGAGTTCGTACGGAAACTAGTATTGGTACTGGTGCTGTTTCCATCAGTTCAGCAGCAGTAGAATTAGCGCAGATGAAGGTAAAAAATTTATCTAATTATCGCGTGTCTATTCTGGGTGCTGGGAAAATGTCCAGGTTACTTGTACAACACCTGATTTCTAAAGGTGCAAGTCAAATTAGTATTGTTAATCGTTCCCGTGGTAGGGCTGAAGAACTAGCAAATTTGTTCCCAGAACAACCTATACAAATCCATTTGCTGCCAGAGATGATGTCAGTTATTGCCGAAAGTAATATAGTATTTACTAGCACGTCATCAACAGAACCTATTCTTAATCGGGCTAAGTTAGAAATGGTACTAGAACCAAATCAACAATTAATGTTATTTGATATTTCCGTACCTAGAAACGTAGATGCAGATGTTAATGATTTAGCCAATGTTAAAGCCTTTAATGTTGATGACTTGAAAGCCGTTGTCGCGCAAAATTATGAAAGTCGCCGCCAAATGGCGCAAGAAGCTGAGAAGATATTAAACGAGGAAGTAGGGGCTTTTGAAGTGTGGTGGCGGAGTTTAGAAACTGTTTCTACAATCAGTTCTTTACGCAATAAAGTAGAGACTATCCGCGAACAAGAATTAGAAAAAGCTTTATCGCGCTTGGGTTCAGAATTTAGCGAAAAACATCAAGAAATCATTGAAGCTTTAACACGGGGAATAGTTAATAAAATTTTGCATGATCCCATGGTGCAATTACGCGCCCAGGAAGATGTAGAAGCGAGAAGACGATGTATGCAAACTCTACAAATGTTATTTAATTTGGACGCAGAGGAGCAATTTAGCTGAAATTGGCAAAAAATAGGGAAAAATGATGCCATTGCGGCTAAAAATCCCTGTTTTGCTTTGGCCTTGGCTTTGATACTTTTGGTTATGGCAGAAACAGAGCTTGTTTTGCCATAATATTCAAACATAAGGCTTATTTGTTATACTTAGCAAGCTTTATAAAATTTTATTAGGAGTATTTTTTGTGAAAGTTGTGTAAGTCCTATTAAAATCTGTTACCGATAAAATACAAAAGTGCCATTCGTACTGCCACACCGCTAGTTACCTGAGATTGAATTAAACTAAATTCAGGATCATCCATTAAATCAGAACTAATTTCTACACCACGATTAACAGGTCCTGGATGTAAAACTTTAACGTCAGGTTGACAAAGTTTTAATTTAGGGCGAGTAATACCAAATAATTGATGATATTCTCTTAAACTAGGTAATAAATTGGCTGTCATGCGTTCTTTTTGTAAACGTAAAGTCATGACAAAATCAGCATTTTCTAAAGCTGGTTCTAGTTGCCAATGGGTAAATAAATTATGGGAATTTTCGTGAACACCCAAATATTCAGCAAAGAATTTAGGTAATAATGTGGGGGGTGCTGCTAAATGCACTTGCGCCCCACTAGCAATTAAACTCCAAATATTAGAACGGGCGACACGGGAATGTAAAATATCTCCAACAATAGCAATTTTCTTGCCTTTTAATAATTCGATTCTTGGTTGTGCCGGATCAATTAAATTACAAATAGTAAATAAATCGAGTAATCCCTGAGATGGATGTTCGTGTTGTCCATCACCAGCATTAAGAACGCTAACTTTTACACCTAAACGATCCATTTCTTGGGCTATACTCAGAGGTACTCCGGCATCTTTATGGCGGATTACCATAATATCAGTTCCCATTGCTAAATAGGTTTTTGCTGTATCTAAAATAGTTTCTCCTTTAGTCATGGAAGATGTGGAAGCAGCAAAGTTGAGAGTATCTGCACTTAATCGTTTAGCCGCTATTTCAAAACTACTGCGGGTGCGGGTAGAGGGTTCAAAAAATAAATTTGCTACCACCTGTCCCTGTAAGGTGGGGACTTTCTTTGTCCTTCGTGATAGTACCTCTTGAAATGAAGCCGCAGTTTGTAAGACGGCGTTATATTCAGCCGTTGTAAAGTCCGCAAGTGTGAGAATATGATGACGATTCCAGGTAGTTGTAGGCATTTAGATTTTAGATTTTAGATTTTGGATTTTGGATTTGAGATTTTGGGTTATTAGATTTTGGATTTTAGATTTTGGATTTTAGATTTTTGGTTATTAGATAATTGGTAATAATGAAAATAATATATACAATTACCAATTACCAATTACCAATTACCAATTACCAATTACCCATTACCAATTACCAATCTTTTAAGATTGTAAATGAAATATATTTAAAGCCATAGAAACCATACTGAGAAAGGTTAAAAAACCGATGGTATCTAACATGGTTGTGACTAACGGACCACTCATTAAAGCCGGATCTAATTTCCACCGCTTTAAGGCCATGGGTAACAAAGTTCCCAAAGTCACAGCCACCATTGTATTAGTGGCCATGACTGCCCCTGCAATTAAAGCTACCCATTTTTCTTGGGGTTTAGCCCAAATTAGGGAAAGGGCAATCATTGTCATTCCTAATGCTAGGGCTGTTCCTAAACCGGCTAACAGTTCTTTACGGAGGATTTTCCAGGTATCTTCAGGTGTAACGTCTCCTACGCCTAAACTACGAATAGTTACGGTAAGTGCTTGTATACCGACAGTGCCACCAGTATTAGAAAATATGGGCATAATCACGGCCAGGACTGGTACAGCAGCAATCACAGATTGAAAAGGAGCGATCGCACTGGCCGCGCCAATGTATAATCCCATAATCCCCAATAACCAAGGCAACCGTTTACGAATGGTAATGTGTGGGGCAGATAAGGCTTCTTCGTCACCACTGACCCCTGCCAATTTTTGGATATCTTCTGTAGCTTCTTCTTCTAAAATATCTACTACATCATCAATCGTAATAATACCGACTAATCTATCTTCCCTATCAACCACAGGCATGGCGATTAAGTCGTAACGCTGCATAATCCGGGCGACTTCTTCCTGGGGTGTTTCTGTTCTGACTTTGACAACGTGAGGGCTGGCAATATCTTTAATTAAAACATCGGGAAAGGTAAATAACAGTTGACGCAAAGAAACTACACTCACTAATTTGCGGTTATCATCGGTGACATAAGCGTAGTAAATTGTTTCCTTGTCTTCGTCTTGCAGGCGGATTTTACTGAGGGCTTCACCCACCGTTAAGCCTCGCCGCAAGCGGACATATTCCGTGGTCATTACCCGCCCCGCTGTCCCCTCTGGATAGCCGAGAATCGTTGACGTGGCTTGTCTTTGTTCTGGGCTGAGTTGTTGTAATAGTCGTTTAACTACTCCCGCTGGTAGTTCATCAAATAATTCCGCCCGTTCGTCAGGACTCATTTCTTCCACCAGGTGGACTACCTGGGCATCGTGGAGAGAGTTGATTAGTTCTTCCTGTATCTCTGTGGGTAAATATTCAAAGACATCTATGGCTTGGTCTTTGTTGAGTAGCCGAAAAGCGATCGCCCTTTGTTTTTCTGGCAATTGGCTGATATAGTCTCCCACATCTACAGGTTGTAGACAATTCAAATCACATTTAAGCTGATTTAAGTCAGCAATATCTAAGGAAGTACGAATTTCCTGGGTCAGCATAATAGACATCTCCTAAAGTCTCCCCCGCGCTGGGAGACTGCCTCGCCAGCTTAGAGGAGGGTACTACTGCCATCTGTTGGACTTTTGTCCATAACCTCTCGTGAAATTTAATATAAACACTGAAATCAAATAGCACTGCTAATTGATGGGTTTAGCCTGGAATTTGATTTCCCGATAGACGCTGTTTAACATTTTAAGGGTAAGTTGTCACTTGTACAAGTGGTGGGAAATTATTGTTCAGTAAGTGCATAGTTTTTCATGCTCTCCGGTTTTGTTCCTTGCGTCCTCTTTTCTTAACCCTTTTTAGATAAATTTAGATCAAGATTTTAGCGTAACTTAGGCAAGCTCTACATATAAATAAACCTGAAAACGCAAAACTAATCAATCCCACATTCCGCACTTCATTTGGTAAGAATTAATGTCCAGTTAGCATCTTGCTTCGCTGTATAACTACACCAGTACCAATACTTTAGTATTAAAAATACGATATTAATACGTACCACAGAACCCTTAACAGCTAAATTTGGGTCATTTTTGGGCAAACGCAACCATTGGCAGTTGTCTTCTACACTAGTTAGTTTATTCTGTTTTTCAGCCCATAATTTTTGTACTTATATATTATTGTTGCTGGCATATATAAAATCGGGGTCAAGATTTTCTGAATAAAAACTATTGATTTTGTCACATAAGTTATGTTAACTTTGTATAGTTAAAAAATAGTTTCAGTTTCAACAAAGCTTTCGCAAATGTGACACTAAAAATCTATTGTAAGGTGTATCAGATATCAAAAATCTGTTTATTTGCCAGATTTTTGCGATAGTCATGCACCTTACCAATGTGCCAGTTGCGTAAGTCCTGTTTTAAGTTAAAGATCAAGGTTGCCTACATCATGACTAAACACAAGTGCTTTTTAGGGTTAGCTATATTAGCGACTTTAGTCGCAACTCCTGCTCAAGCAGAGGAAGTTTCTAGGAAAGCGGCCGACTTAATGGCTCAAAATTCTAACTCGACTGATTCAGTAGATCAAAACAGTAATAATACTCAACCACCCAACACCCCACTATCACCTTCACTCCCTTCAGAGCCTTTATATGGCGGCAGTGATACTGCTTCTAAACTGCCCGCAAGTAACTACTGGTATGTAAGTGGAAGTGTTGGTAGTGCTTCTCCGGGCAATGATGTGCAAGGCAGTTCCATTTTCAATAATAAACTTAACTTTGCTTTAGATTCTACTTCTTCATGGAACATAGCTGGTGGTTATCAGCGGGGGAACTATCGGAGTGAACTGGAAATTAGTTATAGCTCTTTTGACGTTAATAACGCTAGCATAGATACCCAATCTTTTCCATTCTCTGGTAATGTTAGTACGACTTCTATTCTTGGGAACACCTACTGGGATATCCCAACTGGATCTAAATTTCGTCCCTACCTTGGTGTCGGTATAGGGGCTGGTATCCTTAGCGGTAAAATTAAGTATCAGGGGCAAGAAGCTGATCTTGGTACTGGCTCATCTTTTGCTTATCAAGGAAAAGTAGGTCTTGAATATGAACTTGCGAGGAAAGGTAATGCCTTTGTTGAATTTAAATACCTTGGGATAGGTAAATATCAAAATGATGCTGGTCGTGATGTAACTCCACCTAATTCTTATGGTGTAAACGTTGGTTATCGGCTAGGTTTTTAAATAGACACTGCTGTTTACTGTTGAAGTAGAGACGTTCCATGGAACGTCTCTACAAGGGTTTTAAACGACTCACATTTAATTTTCGGAGACATCTAATACAGCGTTTCCCGATCTGATGAGGTACAAAGTTGAATCATAAAACTCTTGTGGTGCGGGCATATTGCCCGCTAGATATGCACCTCATAACACTGGCAAGTGCTGTAAAATACATTCTCAGTGTTCTCCGTGCCTGAAGTGGTTTGTTATTCCGTGACTCGTGCGTAAATCCTAACTTCCTTACCCTTACCAATTACCAATTACCAATTACCTACTTAATTTATTTCTTTAAAAACTTTTGTCGCATCTTAATTACAAAACTATTCACCTCGGGAATATTCATTCTCGAAGCAATAAGAGAAAATACACCAATTCCCACCAAAGCAGATATAGATAATTCTATGAATAAAGTAATTAAATTTGGTTTACCCAAAACTTGACGAGAAACTATTAAAGCTCCAAAACTAGCTAGACCCGATATAATACTACCACCAGTTAAACCCAAAATAGGGATACACCATTCCCGCCAAGGTAAACCATTAAGTTTGCGGTTCAGCAAAAATAACAACATCAACATGGAACCACAATTAACGCCAACTGTAGCCAAAACTAAACCCGGTGCGCCAAAAGGTTCAACTAATAAGAAATCTAGTACAGCATTAAGAAAAATATTAAATGTACTAATTTTAAAAGGTGTTTGTCCATCACCCAAAGCATAAAATACCCTGACTAAAACATCACGCCCTAGATAGACAAACATCCCAATTCCATAGGCAACTAATAAAGAAGATACTAACTGAGTTGCTTCTTGTTTAAATGCTCCCCGTTGATAAACTATCTGGACAATTGGCTCAGATAAAGATACCATTAAAGCCCCTAAAGGTAGCATGGTGACAGCAGTTAGTAAAAGTCCTTGCCGAATGCGTAATTTTAGTTCTGGCCAATTGTCTGGGTGAGAAAGTTTAGCAAATGTTGGTAATAAAGGCAGTAAAATAATATTAGAAATAATTCCCAAAGGAGTTTGTACTAAAAGATTAGCATAGGTAAAACCTGCTGCTGCACCGGCAATAGGACTGGCAAAATAAAGGTCAGTGGCGACATTTATGGGCATCATTCCTGATGATATGGTGGCTGGAGTCATGATTTTAATTACTTCTTGAACACCAGGAGATTTAAAATCAAATCTTAGCCGTAATGTCCCTAATCCTAACCGCCATTGGACAATTAATTGCACTAACCATTGCAAAATTCCTCCCGCTAAAGTTCCCCAGGCTAATATCATGCCACCGATGAAAGCATATTCAGGATTAATAATTTGTTTACCATATTCTAGAACTAAAATACCGATACCGATAATAACGGTTATACTGGATAATAACGGACTAATTGATAATAACCAATATTGATTAGCTGCATTTAAAGTCCCAAAACCAATCCCAATTAAGCCCGCAAATAAGGACAGAGGGGACATAATTTGGATTTGACGGATGGCGATCGCTCTTGTAGTCGCTTCTAAGCCATGACCAACTAAATCAATAATTAACTCAGCGCAGAATATTTGGGCAATTGTCACTACTAGCAACAACCCACCCACAAGAGTTGTTACTGTTTCTACTATAGGTGCTGCTGCTTCTTTTTTATGTTTAGATAAAACACTGACAATGGCACTATGTAAAGGTCCGTTGACACCACCCAGTAAGATCAAAAGAAAACCGGGGATAATATAGGCATAACTATAAGCGGTAGCTGCTGCACCGACACCGAAAGCCGCAGCGATTATTTGTTGTCTAATTAAACCAAATACCTTACTAATTAATGTTGCTGCGGCAACAATACCAGCAATTCCAGCGAAAGAACGGGCGGGTTTTTTTTCTTGTTGTGTCACGAATATCAGTGGTCAGTGGTTAGTTGAGAGTTATTAGTTGTCAATTTTTCAACGACAACCTAAACTATCGTGAGTAGAAATACCAGTTACAGGATTAACACCTTGCGCTATTTTACACAGCAGCGATACTTGATAACGGTCAATGATTGCATTTGTAAAATCAGCGCCAGTGATATCAGCATCATAAAAGCGGCTGCGGGTCAAAGTTGCTTCTGTAAAAATGGCATTTCTTAGATTAGCACCATCTAAGGTAACACGATCAACTAAAGCGCCTGTTAAATTTGCACCTTCTAAATTGGCTTTTAATAAAACGCCTTTGGTAAAAATTGCGTTAGTTAAATTTGCACCTTGGAAATTTGTTCCCCGCATTTCCGCTGCGACAAAAGTTCCACCGACAAAATCAGTATAGGAAAAGTCACGATTATTTAAGTTAGCATTACTGTAGTTAATGGTATTAACTTGAGCGAATGTTATTTGCGGAATCATAATACACAATCCCGCCAAAATAGAAATTAAAGTTAAATATCTTAACAAAATTTTGTTCATAAACTTGCTAAGTAGGTTGGCGTTAAAAATTGTCGTTATAGTGAGGGAACGTTCCCAGTTAAGAGTTCCCTGTTCTCTGTTCCCTGTTCCCTCTTCCCTGTGAGAAAGTTACTTACTTCCAATCTTTACCAATGCGAATTGTCAAGTCAGATTCTAGATCACCGTTTCCTGAAACTTCAACTTGTCCTAAACCTAAAACTTGTTGTAAATCAATTCCTGGTTGTCGGTTGCCTTTTTGGACAATAATCTGAGTTTGACTCTGGGTATCTGGCCAGTCTGGAACTGGGTAAACATTAGTAAAACCTTTCTGCTTAAGATAGGTAATTACCCTTTGCGTTAGCTGGGGTTGATTAGTAGTATTTTGAACAGCAACTCTCCGGGCAGAAATAGGTCTGGTATCTGAGGTAATACCAGCGACATTTACCCCAGTAAAATCAGTTAATAAGCTTTGTTGACCAGTCATATTTAACCAATAGCTATTAGGATCTTGACTGAATTTGCTAAAAGTACCGGGTAACATTGCCATTTGGAAATTATCCCGTTCTACATTCACGGAAAAATTCGCCAATGCCATCATTTCCTCCGTTTTGAGGTTGGTATCAAAATACTTCCGCATAATGCGAGTTAATTGGGGCAACCTGGGTAAAACAGTGGGACTGTTGAGCTTTTGCATTAAAGCAGTGATTAGTGCTTGTTGTCGCTGAACTCTGGGTAAATCCCCCATACCTTCTTCACGAAAGCGGGCAAACTGTTCTGCTTGTTGACCATTAAGATTTTGCCAACCGCTGACTAAATTTATTGACAAGCCACCTGAGCGATCTTGATAATTCATAGCTTGGGGGACAAATACATCTACCCCACCCAACTGGTCAACTAATTGGCGGAAGCCACTAGTAGAAATGCGGATATATCTATCTATGGGAGCATTGTTTAAACTGCGACTAACTACCCGTGCGGCTAAAACTGGACCACCCTTGGCATTAGCTTCAGATACCTTAGTTAAGCCTTGTTCGGGGATTGCTATCATTGTCCCTCTGGGAATTGACAGAACGCGAATAGATTTATCACTGGGATTTAGCCGCACCAACATCATAGTATCACTGCTACCAGCAAAACTTTCTGGTGAACCGTCTACAGTTCCCGGCACTGGTTCAATACCCATAATTAAAATATTCATGGGTCTTGATAGTTTATACTGAGAAAGCTGAGTCCATAAACCTGCGGGTATTTTGACTTGATTCTGTTTATAAGAAGCAAATTCATCATCTTTCGTTTGGTCTAGATTACTCCATAGAGGAGTCCATAGTGCCAAACTGGACGCTAATAAACCAGATACAGTTACGCCTAAAACAACAGTTAGCACCCACAATAACCAGCGGGGAATTGATAAGCCTAATCGCGCATAGAGTTCCTTGGGAAGAGCGCCCACTGATTCCACAACGCTACTAGCAGAGTAGACTGATTCCGGCGGTTTTACCAGGGGGGTGGACACTGGTACTTGTTGAATTATTGTCTGATTTTCTAACTTTTGGACTGGTGGCTGTTTTACCTCCTGCTCTGGTGGTGTTACCTGTTGAGGTATGACCTGATTTTCTAACCATTGAATTTGTTTAATCACAATTTTCTCCCCACTCAACCACTCCTTAAAGGTATGTTAATACAAGCTACAAATATTGCAACTGCAAAATTTCACAGTGCAAATTTTGGATTTTAAAAAAGCATCAGCCAGATTTTGTTGGGTTTTGCTGTCCTCATAGCTTTAATCTGTGATAATTACAACATACTTAACTAACCGAAATTATCAGTCAAGATCATCCAAAATTCAAAATTAAATGCAGTCCACAGGCCACAGGCCACAGTCCAGAGGCAAGGGGTAAGGGGCAAGACTTACCCACCATTCGATGTAAACTTATATTGTTCTGCATTGGGTGTGCTTTCGAGTATGAATAATTTATTTTTTCCTGTGATTTTAGCAGGTGGTAAAGGTGAACGTTTTTGGCCTTTGAGCCGACTGGACAGACCTAAACAATTTTTAAGTCTTGATGGTAGCTCTCAGAGCTTACTACAAGCAACCGCTGATCGATTGTTACCATTGGCTGACGGTTGGCAAAACTTGTGGGTAATTACCTCTAGCGCCATTGCCCAAGGGGTGAGAGAACAACTTCCTGATTTACTAGAATCAAATTTACTCATTGAACCTTTAGGACGAGATACCGCCGCTGCTGTTGCTTGGGCAAGTTTAGAAATTAACAAGCGTTACGGAGAAAACGCTATGATTGGTTTTTTCCCGGCTGACCACTGGATTGCTGACCCAGAGGTATTTTTAGCTACCCTGTCCGCTGCTACCGAGTTGGCAAGAACTACCCCGGCAATAGTGACTTTGGGAATCAAACCCAATTTTCCATCAACTGGCTATGGTTATATTGAGCAAGGCGAGAAATTATGTGACTTTAATAACTTGCCAGCTTATCATGTTCAGCGTTTTACTGAAAAGCCCGACCAGGAAACAGCCGCAACTTTTTTATCTACAGGACGGTTTAGCTGGAATAGTGGTATGTTTGTTTTTCAAGCCGGTGTTGTTTTAGCAGAATTACGCACCCATGCACCAGAAATTATCCAACCTTTAGAACAATATGGCCCTGATATTTATCCCCAGTTACCTAAAAAAAGTATAGATTACGCGCTGATGGAAAAAACTAGTTTAGCTTATGTTTTACCTGTGGCATTTGGTTGGGATGATTTGGGTGATTGGAATGCTATTGAACGTTTACTAAAACAAGAGGATAATCCTAATGTAGAACTTGCTACTCATGTTGGCTTAGATACTCAAGGAGCTATTGTTTATGCCTCCAATCCTGATGATGTAATTGTTACTATCGGTTTAGAAGATGTGGTCATTGTCCGCGATCGCAATGTTACCCTAGTAGTGAAGAAGGATCGTACCCAGGAAATTAAGCAGATCCTGAAAACTTTGCAAAACGATGGCCGATTTACGGACTTATTATAGAATTTAAAACCCTGGTAGATAGCTCAAACTGTTGTTAACCATTATAACTTATAGATTGTATTCTGTGAAATAACAGATTTGAGCCTTTTTTTTTGGTGTTACATAATTTGCATAATACTGGTATCAATTATGGTTTCTATGTTTCCCCCCAAAACCCAAAGGTGCAAAAGTTTTTTCATCAAAAGTCATCAAAAGTCAGCAGAAGTTAATCTAAGTTAATCCAAGTTAATATAAGTTAATATAAGTTAATATAAATTAATCCCATCAGACCTTTACAACTATACGTAAGTGTAGTTATTATATTAATCCATAGCCTCATTGCCATGCGCTGGGTGGGAATGAGAAAACGAGCAGGGGATCTGGAAGATAGGAGAAATCTGAATATGACTATTGGCAAAATATTAAAGGAATTTAGACAAAATTCTCAATCTCCCCGGGAATTAGGAGATAAATTTGAACGGTTAATGTTAACTTATCTCAAAACTGATCCCATCTACAAAGAGTATTTTAGCGAGGTTTGGTTATGGATGGATTTCCCGAAACGGGGAAATATGCCAGATACAGGTATTGACCTAGTAGCAGTCATCAGAGATACTGGCGATTATTGTGCTATTCAATGTAAATGTTATGGAGAAGACCAGACTTTAGAAAAATCAGATATAGATTCATTTTTCACCGCTTCCGGGACAAATTTATTTAAAAAACGCATGATTATTTCCACTACAAACAAGTGGAGTAAAAACGCCTTAGCAGCTTTAGATGGTCAACAAATTCCTGTTATTCGTGCTACTATTTACGATTTAGCCAATAGTCCCATTGATTGGGATCAATTCAGTTTAGAAAATCCTGATCATTTAGAACTTAAACCTAAAAAAAAAATTAGGCCTCATCAACAAACCGCTTTAGAAAAAGTCCTCACGGGTTTTCAAACAGGAGATAGAGGTAAATTAATAATGGCTTGCGGTACTGGTAAAACCTTTACCGCTTTGAAAATCGCCGAAAATTTCCCTAAAGAAAATAATTTAATTCTCTTTTTAGTTCCTTCTATTTCTTTACTTTCCCAAACTTTGCGAGAATGGACTGCTGAAACTGATATTAATTTTCATAGTATTGCAGTTTGTTCTGATGTGAATGTGGGTAAAAGTAAGCAAAAATCTAAAAATGATGATCTTGCAGATATTACAGTTAATGATTTAGCGTTTCCTGCCACAACTAACGCCAATGATATTATAAAATCCTATCACAATATTCAATCTAAAAATCAAAAAGAATTAACCGTTATTTTTTCTACCTATCAATCAATTCAAGCTATATCAGATGCACAGAAACAAGGTTTACCAGAATTTGATTTAATTATCTGTGATGAAGCCCATAGAACCACAGGAGTAACTATTGCTGGTGAAGATGAATCTTATTTTGTCAGAGTACATAATCAAGATTTTATCCAAGCTAAAAAACGTCTTTACATGACAGCAACTCCAAAAATATATAGTGATGATACCAAAGTCCAAGCACAGGAAAACGACGCTTTTTTATGTTCCATGGATGATGTAGATATCTATGGTCAAGAATTTCATCGTTTAAGTTTTGGGGAAGCTGTCAGCGTCGGTTTATTAACTGATTATAAAGTCATGGTGTTAGCAGTTGATGAAAAATTTGTGAGTGCTACTTTTCAACAACAATTAGCAGACGCAAATAATGAGTTAAATTTAGATGACGCAGTTAAAATTGTCGGTTGTTGGAATGGTTTAGCTAAACGTTTAATTAAAGATGCTCAAGGGGAAGATATAGAAGATAATAACCCTATGAAACGGGCGGTTGCTTTTTCTCGTAGTATTAAAGATTCTAAAAAGATTGTTGATGTATTCGCTGATATTATTAATCAATATCAACAATTGAATCCTGATGATGAAGATTTCTTAGAATGTAATTTAGACCACGTTGATGGTACTCAAAATTCTTTAGAAAGAAACAGTAAATTAGAATGGTTAAAAGCTGAACCCCCCCTAACTCCTACAAAGGGGGGAAATAGCGGTAATATCTGTCGCATTTTATCAAATGCGCGGTGTTTATCCGAAGGTGTGGATATTCCCGCGTTAGATGCTGTGATGTTTCTTACTCCCCGTAATTCCGTAGTTGATGTCGTCCAGTCCGTTGGTAGAGTCATGCGGAAAGCTGAGGGGAAAAAATACGGTTATATTATTTTACCGGTTGGTATTCCTGCTGATATACCTCCCGAAGTCGCTTTAAAAGATAATCAAAAATATCAGGTAATTTGGCGAGTTTTACAGGCTTTACGCTCCCATGATGACCGATTTAATGATACTGTCAATAAAATAGAATTAAATAAACGTCGTCCTCCCCAAATTGCTGTTATTGGAGTGGGAGGTAAAACTGAAAATGATGGTAGTTCTCAAAGTGCAAAAAAAGGCAGTTCTTACAAACAATTAGAATTAAATTTTCCCATTGAAGAATGGAGAAATGCCATTTATGCGAAAATAGTTACTAAATGTGGTGATAGACAGTATTGGGAAAAATGGGCTAAAAATGTAGCGGAGATTGCTGATACTCACATTTCCCGAATTAAAGCATTATTAGTAGGGGCGAACGGCCGTTCGCCCTTACAATCAGAAGCGAAAAAAGTATTTGATGAATTTATCACAGGGTTACATCAAAATATTAATCCTAATGTCACCGAAGATGAAGCCATTGAAATGTTATCTCAACATTTAATTACCAAACCGGTTTTTGATGCTTTGTTTGAGGGTTACGAATTTACTAAATATAACCCGGTTTCCCAGACAATGCAAAGAATGTTAGATGTGTTAGAAGGTCAATCTTTGCAGAAGGAAGTCAAGACTTTAGACAAGTTTTATGAAAGTGTCAGAAAAAAAGCTAGTGGTATTGATAATGCAGAAGGAAAACAGCGGATCATTATTGAATTATATGATAAATTTTTCCGTGCGGCTTTTCCCCGGTTGGTAGAAAGATTGGGTATTGTTTATACTCCGGTGGAAGTGGTAGATTTTATTATTAAAAGTGCTGATTTTGCTTTAAAACAAGAGTTTGGTGTGGGTTTAACTGATGAGGGTGTGCATATTTTAGACCCCTTTACCGGGACGGGTACTTTTATGGTGCGGTTATTGCAAAGTGGGTTAATTAAACATGAGGATTTACAACGGAAGTTTAGTTATGAGTTGCATTGTAATGAGATTGTTTTATTAGCTTATTATATTGCAGCAATTAATATTGAGGAAAGTTATCATTTTTTAGCTGGTGGTGAATATCAACCTTTTAATGGCATTGTTTTAACAGATACTTTTCAAATGTTTGAAAATGCAGGTTATTTGTTAGAAAGTATCTTTCCTGAAAATAATCAACGGGTAATTAATCAAAAGCAAAGGGATATTACTGTGATTATTGGTAATCCTCCTTATTCTGCTGGACAAACTAGCGAAAATGATGGGAATAAAAATCTCAAATATGAAAATTTAGATCAAAAAATTGCCAATAGTTACGCTAAACATTCCACAGCTACGAATAAAAACAGCCTTTATGATTCTTATATTCGCGGTTTTAGATGGGCTAGTGATAGAATAAAAGACCAAGGTATAGTTTGTTTTGTCAGTAATGGTTCATTCATTGATGGTAATGCAATGGATGGTTTTAGAAAATGTTTGGTAGATGAATTTACTAGCATTTATTGTTTTAATTTACGAGGTAATCAAAGAACTTCGGGAGAACAATCAAGAAAAGAAGGGGGTAAAATTTTTGGTTCAGGAAGTCGTGCTACTATTGCGATTATTTTCTTAATCAAAAATTCCAGTAAGAAATCAGAAAATAAGGTATTTTATCATGATATTGGTGATTATTTAAGTCAAAAGGAAAAATTAGATATTATTAAAAATTTTGGTGATATTTCTACTATTAAATGGCAAGAAATCACCCTTAATGAAAATTATGATTGGATTAACCAACGTAATGATGATTTTGAAAGTTTTATTTCATTGGGTGATAAAAAAGATGCAACTAGTAAAACTATTTTTGATGTTTATTCAAGAGGTCTTGAAACTACTAGAGATATTTGGGTTTATAACTTCTCTTATCAATCAGTTATTGATAATATTACGAGAATGATTGATTTTTATAACCAGCAAGTTGAAGAATTTAAAGAATATTTAAAAGATAAAAGATTTGTTAATACTAAAGATAAGGAAAAGCTGGTAGAATCTTTTGTTGATACAGACACAAAAAAGATTAGTTGGTCAAGTAGTCTTAAACAACAATTACAAAGAATAAAAATTATTGAATATCAAGAAAAATCTATTGTAAAAGGTATATATAGACCATTTTGTAAACAATGGATATATTTTGACAATTATCTAAATCATCGAGTTGGCCAAATGCCTAAAATTTTCCCAAATCAAAACTTAGAAAACTTAGTAATTTGTGTAACTGGAATTGGTGTTACAAAAGATTTTAATGCTTTAATAGTAAATACACTTCCTGATTTAAATTTCCATCAAGCAGGTCAATGTTTCCCCTTATATACCTACGAAAAACAAAGCGAACTAGGAGAACTATTTGCAACAGCAACCACAGAACAATACACCAAAAAAGAAAATATCCCCGATAGCATTTTCAAAGAATATCAGCAAAAATATGAAGACACAACCATCAGCAAAGAAGACATCTTCTATTACATTTATGGAGTATTACATTCACCCGAATATAAACAACGCTTTGCGTCAGACCTGAAGAAAATGTTACCACGAATCCCCTTTACTGCGGATTTTTGGACATTCAGTCAAGCCGGTAGAGAATTAGCGTATTATCATCTCAACTATGAAACCATAGAACCTTATGAATTAGAAGAATTTAAAAAAGATTTATATTTAGATAACCAAGATTATCAAGTCGAAAAAATGGTCTTTGGTAAGAATAAAAACGGCCTAGATAAAACCATCATCATCTATAATAGTAAACTTACCCTATCCCAAATCCCCTTAGAAGCCTACGAATATATAGTAAATGGCAAATCAGCCCTAGAATGGATTATGGAAAGGTACAAAGTCACCAAAGATAAAGATAGTGGCATAATTAATGACCCTAACCATTGGTCAGAAAATCCCCGTTATATAGTGGATTTAGTCAAAAGGATTGTGAGGGTCAGTTTAGAAACCGTGAGAATAGTTAAAAGTTTACCAGCATTGAATGAATGGTAATATACAATCAACCTAGGGGGTAATTCATGAATTACCCCTACAAATAAACAGAATAACCATAAAACCAGCAGCGTTTATCTGCGTTTATCTGCGTTCAATATTATTATAGTCCGAATCAGGATAACCAGGATTTGAGGATTTACAGGATGTGATTTTTAAGTTTTCGGTTTTGGTTTGGGTTTTCTTGTCTTGAATCAGGATAACCAGGATTTGAGGATTTACAGGATGTGATTTTTAAGTTTTCGGTTTTGGTTTGGGTTTTATTGTCTTGAATCAGGATAACCAGGATTTGAGGATTTACAGGATGTGATTTTTAAGTTTTCGGTTTTGGTTTGGGTTTTATTGTCTTGAATCAGGATAACCAGGATTTGAGGATTTACAGGATGTGATTTTTAAGTTTTCGGTTTTGGTTTGGGTTTTCTTGTCTTGAATCAGGATAACCAGGATTTAAGGATTTACAGGATGAAACTCAACCCAACAACTACGACTAAATCATTATTTGTCACGGGAAAATCAGGATCAGCTAGTTTATTCGCCAATGATATGCAATAATTAATATTATTCCCTATTCCCTATTCCCTATTCCCCTATGTCAATTATTGTTGCAGAAAATCTGAATAAATCCTATCCAGTAGCAATTAAAAATCCAGGAATAAGAGGAACAATTACCCACTTTTTTCGTCGTAATTATCGTTTAATTAAAGCCGTTCAAGATGTTTCCTTTACTATTGAACCTGGGGAAATTGTCGGTTTTTTGGGTTCCAATGGTGCGGGGAAAACTACGACTTTAAAAATGCTAACAGGATTAATTCATCCTTCAAGTGGTGTAGTTAAAGTCGGTGGTTTTGTTCCTTTTCGTCGTCAGGAAACATTTCTCCAAAAAATCACCTTAGTCATGGGACAAAAACAGCAATTAATCTGGGATTTACCCGCTTTAGATTCTCTGAAAATTAACGCCGCAGTTTATAATATTTCTGATAAAGAATTTCAGCGTCGCGTTGGGGAATTAACAGAAATGTTGGGTTTAGAAGGTAAACTAACTCAACCAGTGCGAAAATTATCATTAGGGGAAAGAATGAAAGCCGAAATATTAGCCGCACTTTTACACCGTCCCCAAATCTTATTTTTAGACGAACCCACTTTAGGGTTAGATGTTAATGCTCAGGTAGGAGTCCGTCACTTTTTAAAGGAATATAATCAACTTTATCAAGCAACTGTATTATTAACCAGTCATTATATGGCTGATATTACAGCTTTGTGTCCACGAGTATTATTAATTCACGAAGGAAAATTAATGTATGATGGTAGCTTAGAGGGATTATTAGAAAGTTTTGCTCCCTATCGAGAAATTTATGTCGAATTAGCTCAAGTATTACCATTAGCACAACTTATGTCCTATGGTGATGTACAAATGGTCGAAGAAAGAGCAGTAAGATTTATTGTTCAACAAGAAGCATTAACTCAGACTGTATCCCGGATTTTAGCTGATTTAGCAGTGGTAGATTTAACAGTTACAGAACCACCAGTAGAAGAGGTAATTGGCCGAGTTTTTCAAAAAGGATTTATTTGATAAAACCCCACCCTAACCCTCCCCTTACCAAAGGGAGGGAACTGTAACCTGTCCCCTCTCCCCTCTCTCCTGTCACCTGTCCTCTGTAACCTGTAACCTGTCCCCTGTCCTCTGTCACCTGTCCCCTGTAACCTGTAACCTGTCCCCTGTCCTCTGTCACCTATAACCTGTCACCTGTCCCCTGTCCCCTGTCACCTGTTCTCTGTCCCCTGTCCCCTGTCACCTATGAAAAAAGCGATTAAAAAAGCCTTAACTTTACTGTCAGTTTACTATGCTTATATGCTGGAATATCGCTCAGAATTAATCCTATGGGTTCTAGCAGGTTCTCTACCAATGATTATGATGGGTGTTTGGGTACAAGCAGCCGAAAGTGGTAAATTTGGTTTTCAACCTGTGGATTTTGCTCGGTATTTCTTCGCTGTTTTCCTGACTAAACAAATTAGTGTAGTTTGGGTAATTTATGACTTTGAAAAAGAAATATTAGAAGGTAAACTTTCTCTAAGATTATTACAGCCTTTAGATCCAATTTGGCATCATATTAGTAATCATTTAGGTGAAAGAGTCGCTCGTATGCCTTTTGTATTACTTTTATCCACATTCTTTTTTGTTCTCTATCCCCAAGCCTTTTGGTTTCCTGATATAGGTAATTTATGCTTATTTATCTTAGCAGCAATTATGGCTTTTGCTTTAAGATTTATCATTCAATATACCGTTGCTATGGTTGCATTTTGGACCGAAAGAGCAGCAGCTTTAGAAAATTTATGGATGTTGTTTTTTCTATTTTTATCGGGTTTAATAGCACCTTTAGATGTCTTTCCCGAAAATATCAGAAACATAGTTATGTTAACACCTTTTCCCTACATGATTAATTTCCCAGCCAGTATTTTGGTGGGACTACCTGTAAATTTAACTAGGGGATTTTTGTCAATTATTGGTTGGTTTCTTGTATTTTTGGGCGCTAATCGTTTTTTATGGCGTAAGGGTTTAAAACGCTATTCTGGTATGGGGGCTTAATACGGTCTTGGTTTATCAAGGTTTGAGGTTTATTGGTTCATATTTATGTTAGTATATATTTAATTATATCTAATATATAAGATGGTGCGTTACGCTGTCGCTAACACACCCTACCTGGGTCTTGGTTGATCAGGGTTTGAGGTTTATTCGTTCATATTTCGTTATTATATCTATACTATACAATTAAATATATTATGGTGCGTTACGCTGTCGCTAACACACCCTACTCACCTATCACCTATCACCTATCACCTATCACCTATCACCTATCATCTGTCACCTAAATTACTGGGTATGGTTTTAAATTTATCTGGTGAACCTAGAGAATAATCTTCTAATTTAAAATCAGCAAATGGTTTTTTCTCTAATCTATCTCTTAAGGCTTCATCTAATATTACACCTGCGGCTTGTTTTTTCACCCCAATAATAATAATACTGCGTTGATAGGCTGTTGAGTCTTGGTTAACTTGACAGTCTTTTCTCTGAAATTGTCCCAAATTTAATAAGCGATAACCTTTAATACTGGGTATATTACTAAATATCTTTTTGACTAATAATTGAATTTGTTGAGAACGTTCTAAAGCGCGACTTTGTTCTGCGATAATATTACCCTCACAGGAGGCTGTTCCCACGGAAATAATCTCGCTGGGATTTTCCATAATTGTCTGGATTCCTTCTTGTTCTAAATTAGATTTTAAGGAATCAATTGTTATAGTTTGATTATTATATTTAATTTGGTAGGTGCTGCCTAATTGCCATTTATATTCTACTGATAAAACCGCAATATTAAACTCGGCAACTCTCCCTTGACTATCTTTCCCTTCTTCATAGGGAAAATAATCAACTTTGCCTTTTTTAACTGGTGCTTGTCCATAGTCAGCAGGTAAGGCTACAAATTTATTGTCTCTAAATCCTAAGGCTACCCACCACAGTAGTAATAAGGAAACTATTAAAGCTGCAAACCAGGACAATAATGGTAATTTTTCCGGTTGTGTTTGTGGGGGAATAACAGTATTAGTGGTAGTTGTTTGATTAACTATGGCTGTTTTTTCTGTTCCGCTAATATTCACGGTTGCAGATGTATTTTGTGAGAGTTGATCCTCAATTTCTGCTAATCTTTGATAAATTTCTTGAGTATTCCTAGGGCGTTGATTTACTTGGGTGGACATTAACCAATCAATCAAATCTAATAATAATGGAGAAATGTGATTTGCATGATGTCGCCATTTTAAAATATCTAAGTTAGGATCATATAATTCTCCAGGTTGATATCCCGTTAATAAAAATACAAATGTCCGTCCTAATGCAAAAAAATCTGATGGGGGTATGGCTTGTCCACGCATTTGTTCTAAAGGGCTATAACCTGATGATGAAATTGCTGTCATTCCCCCACTAGCTAAATAGGTTTTGGTAATTTCTCTAGCTGTACCAAAGTCAATTAATACTAATTGTCCATCAGGACGAATCATGATATTTGATGGTTTAATATCTCTATGGAGATATTGTTGATTATGTACTAACGCTATTATTTCTAATAATTGTTTTAACCAGGCTATGGCTTGAACTTGAGAAATGGGGCGGTTTTGTTGTTGCTTTAACCACTCTTCTAAATTAGGTCCGGCAATTTTTTCCATAATCAGACAATGGAGTATAAGATTATTTCTGGTTTGATAGGGAAAGTAATCTTCTGCTGCGGGAATACCAGGATGATTTAATTGTTTTAATACATTAAATTCTTGTTGAAATAATGAGACTGCTTTAGGATCATTAGTTAATTCTTGTTTGAGGACTTTGAGAATTTTTGGCCTATCTTGTTGATAAGCTTCGTAAATTTTACCAAATCCAGTTTGGTCACTTAATAAACGTAAAACTCGATAACGTCCGATTAATTCTAATTGAGAACCACAACTTTGACAAAAGCGGTTTTCGTCATTATCTGGGTGGTTGGGTTGAGGACAAACTGGATTAATACAAAGACTCATAATAAGTAATTGGTAATTGGTAATGGGTAATGGGTAATGGGTAATTGGTAATGGGTAATGAGACATTGCGAATTATCTGTAATTATCTCATTTTTGTGCTGCTAAAAAACTGGCAACTGTTTGATTAAATTCTGTTGGGTTAGTTAAGAATGGCCAATGATTTCCGGGGACTTGACGAATAAGTAAATTTTTGAGGTTGGTTTTGTAAGGTTGAATTTGCCAATTTTGGCGGTTGACACCTTTTTCTGGTTGTATAAAGAGGGCAGGTGTGTCAACTGGGTGAATAAAACCTGGTACTTCCATGACTGCATCAAAAATGCCATCACGGGCTGCTATAGTAAATTTACTACCCCAAGTACCGTCGGGTTTTTGTACAATTGCAGCTTGAAAAACTTGCTGTTGCAAAGAACTCCAATTTTGATATTGACTGAGTTGTTTAATTGTTTGTTCGGCTGCTTCGTAACTGGTAAAGGGGCCCATGCTTTTGAGGAAGGGTAAAACACGGTATAAAAGGGGAAATATGATTTTCAGAAAACTGGGCATTTTCCAAATAAAAATGGGGTCTACTAATGTGATACTTTTTAATCTGGCTGGGTTTTCTCTAGCCCAAATGGCGGCTAATTTCCCGGTCCAGGAATGGCTGACAATATGAGCCGCAGGCCACCCCAGTTTATCCATTAATGCCTCTAAATCGGAAATTGCACTTTTAAAGGTGTAATCTTTTTCTGGCTTGCTGCTCTCACCATGACCACGCATATCCGGCGCGACTATATGGTAATCTAATTTTAAATAGTCTCCCAAACTTGACCAAACTAAAGCATGATCAGCCATACCATGTAACAATATTAATGGTTCTTGACCTTGATTCCATTCTAGGTAAGAAAGTTGAATATCAGATGTTGAGAGAGTTTTACGTATAGGTGTCATTTGCTCAATGTTCTCCAGGACTGGTGGTTAGAAATTTTAGCAGAAAAAATCAATTTTCAGGTTTGAATTTTTAATTGATTTACGGGAAATCATGGAGCTAATAAATGTCAACGTCAATGGTAGGAATACAAGGATATTAAATTACAATTATTTATTATGCCAGAAATACATCAATCCATAGCCCAACATTATCACGAACGGACTAAGTATGATCCCCAAACTCTAGCTGCTAAAAATTATAATTTAGACTGGGCTAAACAACCAGTACCTTTCAAAGAGTACAAAATCGGTGCTGATATTGACTTAAAACCTTATCTACAAGAAAATACAGAAATATTCGCCCATGATCAAGATGCTCAATGGTGGTACAGGCTCTCTCACCTATTATTTCACAGTTATGGACTGACGGCAAAAATGCCTTCTATGGGTAGTGCAGTATATTTACGTGCTGCTCCCAGTGCGGGGGGTTTATATCCGGCTGAAGTATATTTAGTTTCTCGCGGTACACCTTTGTTACCACCAGGACTTTATAATTATCAATGTCGAACTCATTCTTTAATGCACTTCTGGGAAAGTGATGTTTGGCAAAATTTACAAGAGGCTTGTTTTTGGCATTCTTCCCTAGAAACCACTCAATTAGCTATTATTACTACTGCGGTTTTTTATCGTTCTGTTTGGCGTTATGAAGATAGAGCCTACCGCCGAATTTG
Source organism: Anabaena sp. FACHB-1391 (assembly GCF_014696755.1). Lineage (NCBI taxonomy): Bacteria > Bacillati > Cyanobacteriota > Cyanophyceae > Nostocales > Nostocaceae > Anabaena > Anabaena sp. FACHB-1391. Next base: position 33,123 of record NZ_JACJQS010000014.1, read on the forward strand.
TCTCGATACTGGGCATCTTTTAGGTAATATTCAATTAGCTTGTAATCTGGCAAATTATCGCTCTTATTTAATAGGCGGTTTTGTGGATAAAGCGGTTAATGATCTACTTTATATTGATCATGAACAAGAAGGAACGACCGCTGTTTTAGCTTTGGCAGATTTGTTAGATATTCGCCAAAATTTACCTAAAGCCAGCACTGCTTTACCTTCTACCACTGAAACTAATTATCCATCTATTCCTGACGGTGAACTACTAAAATATTTTCATTTACGGACAGAAATCACACAGACTACTAGCAGTAATTTAAAGTTACCAACTGTCAAAGAAGAAAGGTCTTTAGAGGATAAATATAATTTTCCTTTCTGTGATAAAATTCCTACTAGGACTGCGCCAATTTTTTGGGGGGAAAATTTATCAGAATTAGCAAATACTATCTATAAACGACGTTCTACTCGTGCTTATACTGGCGATAATTTAAGTTTTGATCAACTAAAAGCTTTACTTGATTTCACTTATCAACCACAAAATTATGTTGACCAAAATTTAGATCCTGACCCTGATTATTTTGACTTGAATTTAATAGAAACTTTTGTGGTGGTTTCTGGAGTTCAAGGCTTAGATCCAGGTTGTTATTATTATGCACCTAAAGCCCAAGAATTACGGCAAATTCGCTTTAAAAATTTCCGTCGGGAGTTACATTTTCTCTGCTTGGGACAGGAATTAGGTAGAGATGCAGGAGCAGTATTATTTCATACTGCCGACCTCAAAAGTGCGATCGCTCAGTATGGTGATCGAGTTTACCGTTATTTACACACAGATGCAGGTATTTTAGGACAAAGATTGAATTTAGCAGCAGTCCGCTTAAACTTAGGTGTCAGTGGTATCGCTGGCTTTTTTGATGACCAGGTTAACGATGTCTTGGGTATTCCTGCTGACGAAGCAGTCATTTACATTACTACACTAGGAAAACCCAGGTAATCAGGTCCTCAGGTCCTAAAGTCATAATGTCCTAAGGTCATAGTCATGGAGTATCTAGAGTTTATTTTATTTTGATTATGCCATGGAGCTAAGCGGATTCGAACCGCTGACCCCCTCAATGCCATTGAGGTGCGCTACCAACTGCGCTATAACCCCGAAATCCCAATTTAGTCAGCTTTTGAGCTTTCTAAGCTTTCTATTAGGTGAGTTTTCTTATCATCTCTGTTGAGATTATATCTCACTTGATGTCAATTTTGTCAAGATATTTATGTTAAGAAATATTAAGCAGTGAATGAACATGAAAACTCTAGAACCCCTGTTACCTGTAACCTGTTCCCTGTAACCTGTTACCTGTTACCTGTTACCTGTTACCTGTTCCCTGTTACCTGTTCCCTGTTACCTGTAACCTGTTACCTGTAACCTGTTACCTGTTCCCTGTTACCTGTTCCCTGTTCCCTGTTACCTGTTACTTGTTCCCTCCTACTTAATGCTGACAATTATTTATAGAAATCCAAGATGAATCTACTACTCTTGAACCATCTTCTCCAATCTTGTAATAATGTTCCTTTTTCCAAATAGGTGCGTTGTGTTTTAACGTATCAATAGCATATTCACAAGCCGCAAAAGCTTGTCCACGGTGGGGACAACCTATAGCTACAAGTACACTAATTTCCCCAATTGACAATCTGCCAATGCGATGATATATTGCCACCCGACCGATATCAGGCCATTGATGGCGAATATGATCAGCAATTTGATAGAATACCTGTAAAGCCATTGGTTCATAAGCTTGATATTCCAAAGCCACCACAGACTTACCGTCAGTTTGATTACGAACCATACCACTCATGATTACCACTGCACCATGAGCAGGACTATCCACCTGACTATAGATTTCCTCTACAGACAATGGTGCTAGTGTAATTCCAAAACTATCTTCAACCCTGGGTTTAATTGTGATCATTTATCTTATACTCCTAATATCTAACCGCGAAATATCCAGGCAATTCAAAAAACCCCAAAATCAGGTAAAGTAAAGCTAAAGTAGTATATTCATCTATTTACTAAAAACCACGATCATCTCATGCAAGTGCAACTCAGTGGATCTAAAAATCCCCTAACGTATCTACTATTAATCGCTCCTTTTTTCCTTTGGGGTACAGCCATGGTGGCCATGAAAGGTGTAATTCCCCACACTACACCCTTATTTATGGCTGGAGTCAGGTTAATACCTGCGGGGGTACTAATTCTCATGGTAGCAGCATTCATGGGTAAACCTGTACCTAAAAGTTGGTTAGCATGGTTATGGATTATTATATTTGCTTTAGTTGATGGTACTTTATTTCAAGGATTTTTAGCAGAGGGTTTAGTCAGAACCAATGCTGGTTTAGGTTCGGTCATGATAGACTCCCAACCTCTAGCAGTAGCTTTACTGTCCCTCTGGTTATTTCAAGAACATATTGGTTTATGGGGATGGTTGGGGTTAGGTTTGGGAATCACAGGAATTAGTCTCATTGGTTTACCAGAAGAATGGATTTTTCATCTTTTTGATTCAGGAGTGACAATTAACCCAGCTAATTGGCAAGATTTATTTAATAGTGGTGAGTTATTAATGTTACTGGCTGCTTTATCAATGGCTGTGGGAACGGTGTTGATTCGGTTTGTGTGCCGATATGCAGATCCAGTCATGGCTACAGGATGGCACATGATTATCGGAGGCTTGCCTTTGTGGGGAATTTCTTCGGTATTAGAAGCTCAACAATGGCAAAATCTTGTACTATCAGATTGGATAGCCTTAAGTTATGCTACTGTATTTGGTAGTGCGATCGCTTATGGTTTATTTTTCTATTTTGCTTCCAGTGGAAATCTCACCAGTTTAAGTTCTCTGACCTTTTTGACACCGATTTTTGCCTTAATATTCGGTTATATTTTCCTCTCAGAGGTCTTGACAATTATCCAATGGTTAGGTGTTTTTCTCACCTTAATCAGTATTTATTTAATCAACCAACGGGAGAATATTGGAGTCAAAAATCAGACAATTACTATCACAGAAACAAATACCCCAGAGGAATCATTAGTTTTAGAACTATCCTCGAAAAAAGTCCCTTAAACAGAGCTAAATCACCGATAACTACCAAAAATATAACAAAAATATAACTATTACTTACATTTTCTACCGATGTCACTCCTTATCTTACCTCCATATCTCAAACCAGGTGATTTGCTGCGCGTGATTGCTCCTAGTGGTGCATTACGAGAAATGGAAGCGTTTCATCAAAGTGTGGAAATTTGGAAAGCGCGTGGTTATCGGGTTGAAATTTCAGCCAACATAGATAATAAACATGGTTATCTCGCTGGTACAGATATCCACCGTCGTCAGCAACTAGCCACAGCATGGGAAGATCCAGAATGTCGGGGTATCCTCTGCGCGAGAGGTGGTTTTGGCTGTACCCGGATTTTAGAAGATTGGAATTGGCCAGAAAAAAATATCATTCCCCCTAAATGGTTAATCGGCTTTTCTGACATCACAGCCTTGCTGTGGAGTCTCTACAACGCCGATATTGTCAGTGTCCATGGTCCCGTCCTCACCACCCTAGCTAATGAGCCAGAATGGTCAATACAGAGGCTAATGGACATAGTAGAAGGTCGTCCCCTCGTACCTTTAAAGGGTAAAGGTTGGGGTGGTGGTACAAGTACGGGAATCTTGCTTCCTGGTAATTTGACAGTAGCAACCCATCTTTTAGCAACACCGATTTTACCTGACTTTGAGGGTGTAATCTTAGCCTTAGAAGATGTAACAGAAGCACCCTATCGGATAGATAGAATGTTGACTCAATGGCGATTAAGTGGTATTTTATCTAAAGTTCGCGGTATTGCCTTGGGAGGATTTACAAAGTGTGAAGCCGCAGCCAATGTACCTAGTTTTACTATAGAGGAAGTATTGCGGGATTGTTTGGGTGATTTGGGTATCCCCATAGTTTCTCATCTCCCCTTTGGTCATGATAGCCCCAATGCTGCTTTACCTGTGGGAATGATGGTGACATTAGACGCTGAACAAGGGATACTGTATTTTTTCCCATAGATACAGCAAGTAGTTTTGAGTGAGGTACAATTTATGCGGGCAAGATGCCCGCACCACAAGAGTTTTATCATTAATAATAGTTTCTCATCTCCCCTTTGCTCATGATAGCCCCAATGCTGCTTTACCTGTGGGAATGATGGTGACATTAGACGCTGAACAAGGGATACTGTATTTTTTCCCATAGATACAGCAAGTAGTTTTGAGTGAGGTACAATTTATGCGGGCAAGATGCCCGCACCACAAGAGTTTTATCATTAATAATAGTTTCTCATCTCCCCTTTGGTCATGATAGCCCTAATGCTGCTTTACCTGTGGGAATGATGGTGACATTAGACGCTGAACAAGGGATACTGTATTTTTTCCCATAGATACAGCAAGTAGTTTTGAGTGAGGTACAATTTATGCGGGCAAGATGCCCGCACCACAAGAGTTTTATCATTAATATCTGTACTTTATAATACCGGGAACTGCTGTAAATTAACTATGAGGTAATCAACTGTATCAAAACTGTCTCATAAAACGGCGATCAATCCAGTCTTTCCAGTACCATAATAATTGATGAGGGGGTAAGGTGAAACTGCCTCTAGTAGCTAATGCCTTTCCGTCTCCCGTACTAATTAAACTCAAATAAGTTTTTTGTGGTTGATAGGGTTTAAGTGACTTTCCCAAAATCATCCTTTTTAAATTCTCATATAAAGGTTTACCTTGACGCACCGCAAACACACCCGCTTTGGGGAGATGATGATTGATCATGGTCGCAATATCACCAGCTGCAAAAATATGGGCATGAGTAACAGATTGCAAATTATTATTCACCAAAATAAAACCTTTTTCATCTGTACCAATTCCCGAATCCTTTACCCACTCTGCTGCTGATGCTTGTGTCACCCAAAAAACTTGATCACATTCAAATTCTAACCCAGATTGACATTTAATCTTTAGCTTTTCCTTCCCTGGAGCAACTTGATTTACCGTTTCTCCCAAATGCAATTTCACACCTTTATTAATTAAAACTTTCTCCATAATTAACCGCACAGATAAATGATAATTTGGCATTATTTCATGACTTTTCTGCCATAAATGTACCTGTAAATCATCTATTCCCAAATTTTGCAACCCTGCTGGCATTGATAAAGCTAATTCCACACCACCAGCACCACCTCCCACAATACCAATATTGAGAGTTTTTTGCGAATTTATAACCACATTTTCCCGTAATTTATGCCAATGTTCTAAAAATTGTGCCACTGGTTTAGCTGCAATTGCATATTCTACTGCACCTGATACAGACAATTTTCCAGGAGTGCTACCAATATCAATAGAAAGAAGATCAAAATCTATCACAGATTGCTGATCACAAAGCAGTTGATTATTTTTTAAATCTAGCCCAATGACTTGCTCAAGATACAATTGTGCGCCAGCAAATCTACATAACTTTTCCCAATCGATATGACATTGAGTATAATTGTAAAATCCGGCAATATATCCCGGTAACATTCCCGAATATGGTGTATATTTATCTGGGGTAATTAAGATTAAGTTTACTCCTAATAGTGGATAAATGGCAAAAAGTTTTAAGACAATAGCATGACTATGACCACCACCAACCAAAACTATATTTTTATTTTTATTTTTATTTTTATTTTTGATCATAATTTTTTTCACAACCTCAGTTAAAACTTACTATTAATTTACTAACCAACTTATAAATATGAAAAAAGCATAATTTTGTCATGAAATCATCGCTTTTACATTATTTTCATGTCATCAAATATTAATTTATTTTTGTTGTTAAAATTATTCATTAAATATTAGTTTATTCGTAATAAAAACATCTTTTTAGATCACTAACTCATAGTATTAATTAAATAAGGGTAATAACTGACAAGTTTAAATTATTGTATTTGCAGATTTTGACAAAATTACCTTGTCAAATAAAATATTGCTATTCTCAGGGATTAAACACTTATGCCATTTGATATTTTTCAAAAGTTTCTATCTGCAAAAGAAATCCAATATACAGCTATTTCCCAAACTAATGCCTTTGAAAATCCCACTGATAATATTAATAATATTACGGGTTGGGGTAATCATAGTTCTTCTTCCCCAGATCAGTTAAAAACAAATTCCCCTGTTGTCACCAATAGTAATTATAACTCAAACAATGGCTATGGACTAGTAAATGCAGGATTAGCAGTGAGTAAAGCCGCTGGTGTTAGTCCCTATGAAGATGTTCCTAACTTGGGTGGTAATAACTGGGGAGCGGATCTGATCAAAGCTCCCACGGTCTGGAATAATGGACATACAGGACAAGGGATTATTGTAGCGGTTATAGACACTGGCGTAGACTACAACCATGAAGACTTAAAAAATAATATTTGGATCAATACCAAAGAAATAGCAGGTAATGGGATAGATGATGATGGCAACGGCTATATTGACGATGTTCGAGGTTGGAATTTTGATAATAAAAATAACAATGTTTTAGATAATAATGGCCATGGAACTCATGTTTCTGGAACTATAGCCGCAGAAAACAACGGTATTGGCGTTACTGGTATTGCCTATAATTCCCAAATTATGCCCGTCAAAGTTCTAGATGCCAATGGCTCAGGTTCTTACTCAAACATCACCAAAGGCATTTATTATGCAGTTGATAATGGCGCGAAAGTGATTAATCTCAGTCTAGGGGGTGACTCTGCTAATGATACCCTGAAATCAGCCATTGAATATGCCAGCAGCAAAGGTGTAATTGTGGTTATGGCAGCGGGCAATAATGGCGACTCAATACCATCCTATCCTGCCCGCTATGCCTATAATTCAGGAATTGCTGTCGGTGCGGTAGATCAAAATAATAACTTTGCGAACTTTTCTAACCGTTCTGGTTCTCAAGAAATCGCATACATTACCGCCCCAGGAGTTAATGTTTACTCTACAGTACTTAATAATCAATATGACACTTACTCTGGTACTTCTATGGCTGCTCCTCACATTGCCGGTGTTGTTGCCCTCATGCTTAGTGCTAACCCTAACCTAACGGAGAGTCAAGTTCGGCAAATTATTATTAGTACATCTGCAAATAGTACCAGTCCGACTGAGCCAACAACGCCTACACAACCGGGCTTAGAATTCCCATCTTTCTTTCCCCCACTAGACTCTTTTTTTCCTCTGGAATTAACTGATATAGTATCACAATTGCCTTTGAGCTTCCAATCCCCAACCCTAACCTCTATTACCCTTCCTCCCATTTTTCCGTCTCTGGAAACACCACCCGTACAGCCGTCTGATTATTCTCAAGAGAAACAAGCAAATCCCTTCCTGGTGCAAGTGACACTGCACTATTATGAAAGCGAAAGCAATGCAATGGCCAGGTGTAATTCACTAGAGCAGCCAGGGATGCCCCACACCCCCCAATAATTAGACTGATTTAGATTATACAATCTAAATGCTATACAGATGAGATGATGATTTTCTCACAGCGACTTGAGGTAAGACCTGATTTAGTTTACCACTACGATAACCTTCTAAATCCAAGGTGACATAGATAAATCCCCAGTTTTGAAATACAGATACTAGACTTGGTAAATCTGTCGTTGTTACAAAATCTTTAATTTTATCCGGTGATAATTCAATTCTAGCTGTATCACCCTCCGAACGTACCCGGAAATTTTGCCACCCCAGGTTTCGTAAATAAATTTCCGCCCTACCTACCCGCTGTAATTTGGCTATAGTAATTTCTTCACCGTAGGGAAAGCGGGAACTTAAACAAGGTTGAGCGGGTTTATCCCACCAAGGTAAACCTAGTTGTTGGGAAATTTGTCTAACTTCGGCTTTAGTCACTCCAATTTCTGCTAAAGGTGATCTTACACCTCTTTCTTTTGCAGCTTGGATTCCTGGACGATAATCATGTAAATCGTCTGCATTGACCCCATCTACTACATAAGGATAACCTAATTCTAAAGCCAAGGGTTTTAGTGTATCGTGTAATTCACTTTTACAAAAATAACAACGATTTACCGGGTTAGATGTATAATTGGGATTGTCCATTTCTTGAGTTTGGACAATTTTGTGAGCTATGCCGATAGTTGCGGCTTGAATTTTCGCGTCTTCTAATTCTTCTGGTAATAGAGAAGCAGAAACCGCAGTTACAGCCAATGCGCGATCGCCTAAAACATCATAAGCGATCTTAGCCACTAATGTACTATCAACTCCCCCAGAATAGGCTATCAAAGCCTGGTCAATTTCCTGAAATAAAGCTTGTAATTGTTCTAGTTTTTCTGTCCAACTCATCCCCATCAAACCCCATAACGCCTCTATTATTTATATTATCTATTTTCAGGAAAATGCCGAAAACTCTTGAAGGTGCGTCCGGGGAGGACACACCTATACTTTTGAACTTTTAACAGGGAACTCTTAACAGGGAATGGGGAAGAGGAATAATTACCAATCACCCATTATACTTAAACCAAGCTACGTAGGCGAGATCTACAAAAACGTCTTCAGACGTATGCGTAAAATTTCTGCTTGTTTTTCGGCTTCTACTAAAGTAGCCCTAGTGCTTTCTACCACATCTGCGGGGGCTTTATCCACAAATTTAGAATTGCTTAATCTAGCAGTCAAAGATTGGGCTTCGGCTTGGGCTTTTTGCAAAGCTTTCTCCAATTTAGCCCGCACAACTTCAATATCTACAACTCCTTTTAAGGGAATTACTACCTGTACAGTGCCGACAACACCCGCAATGGAATTTTCTTTTTCATTTTCGGTTACTGTTGTTAGAACTTGTGGTTCAGTTGGTGTTTGACTAGCTGGAAAATATTTTGCAAATAACTCTTTTCTTGTTTCAGCATTGAGTAAATAGCGGAAAGCAAACCAACCGGTATAACCCAAACCAATTAGTTCAAAACTAGTGCCAAAAATGGGAATATCTAACGCAGTATTTGCCACAAATAAAGCTACTCGCAAAGCGATAAACCCAAGAATACTTACAGCAACGGTCGTGATTCCACTCCAATATTTACTATCTTCAACTGGTGGAGTTTCTGCGGGAATCACAATAGGATTATTATCAACAATTGTCAATGTTTCAACTTTGGCTAAATCTTGAATATAGGCCTGTCCCGCAGTGAGAATAAACCTTTCACTTTCGCTTTCACTTTGCAAATTTGCAGTAATTTTTACCCCTGGTTTAATATCTGCTTCTGCTCGTAAATTGCGAATTGTGCGAATTGTGTCAATTAATAAATCAAACTGGGTTTCCAATACTGAATCAATCAGTTTATAATCGGGTTCAGGATAGGATTGTAAAGGTAACAGTTGGGGATTTTCCGCTGGTTGTTGGGTGAGAGTTTGCCAGATTTCTTCAGTAATATGAGGCATAAAGGGATGTAATAATTTTAAAATCCCTTCTAAAACATAAGCGATGATTTGTTGGGCAATTTTGCGAGATATAGGGTCTGCATCTTTCTGTAATCTGGATTTTACTAACTCAATATACCAATCACAGAAATCACCCCAAATAAATTCATAAAGTCCTTTTGCTGCTTCTCCTAAACCATAATTATCAATGTCATGATTTGTTTGTTTAACAACTTGGTTAAAACGGGAAAGAATCCACCTATCACTTAATTCTGTGGGAACTGGTTGACCTAATTGGGCTGGAGTTTGTCCGTCCAAATTCATCATCACAAATCGGGCTGCATTCCACAATTTATTGGCAAAATTGCGAGAGGCTTCTACTGAAATCGATTCATCTTTTTTCCGGTCATATTCTAAACGAATATCTTGACCAGCGCCAGCAACTTCCTTAATTAAGGTGTACCGTAAAGCGTCCGTTCCATATTTGGAAATCAACAATAAAGGATCAATACCATTATTTGCAGATTTTGACATTTTCTTATTATTTTCATCCCGAACTAAACCATGAATATACACAGTTTTAAAGGGCATTTTCCCAGTAAAATGTGTACCCATCATTGTCATTCTTGCTACCCAGAAAAAGATAATATCAAAACCAGTCACTAGGGTAGTAGTCGGGTAATATGTGGCTAGGTCTTCCGTTTCTTCCGGCCAACCTAAAGTTGAAAATGGCCACAGTCCCGAAGAAAACCAAGTGTCTAAAACATCGGGGTCTTGTATTAATTGGACATCTTCCCCAAATTGGATTTTAGCTTTTTCTAAGGCTTCTGCTTGATTGCGGGCGACAAAATAAGGAGTTGTATCCGTAATTTCCCCTTGAGTTTCGCTAATAGCATACCAAGCGGGGATTTGATGCCCCCACCACAATTGGCGAGAAATACACCAATCACGTAGATTTACTAACCAATCACGATAAACTTTAGTCCAACGTTGGGGGACAATTTCCGGGGAATCTTGGGTATCGAGTAAATCTAAGGTTTTATCAGCCAGAGGGCGGATTTTGACAAACCACTGGGTAGAAAGGAGCGGTTCAACAGGGACTTTACCGCGATCGCTATAAGGTACTGTATGTTTATATTCTTCAACTTTAACTAAAACGCCCTCAATTTCTAACCTAGCGACCAAGTTTTTACGAGCAACAAAGCGGTCTTGACCTTGAAAATCCCCCGCATTTTCATTCAGTGTACCGTCCTTATTCATAATATTAATGAACGGCAAATCATGACGTTTACCCATTTCAAAATCATTGGGGTCATGGGCTGGAGTCACTTTAACACAACCCGTCCCAAAGGTCGCGTCCACCAATTCATCACCAATAATAGGGATTTCTCGGTTCATAATTGGTAAAATTACGGTCTTACCAATCAGATGTTTATACCTATCATCATTGGGGTTAACTGCCACTCCTGTATCACCTAACATAGTTTCTGGGCGAGTTGTCGCCACTTCCAGAAAACCAGAACCGTCACTGAGGGGATAACGGAAGTACCATAAATTACCATTTACCTCTTTAGGTTCTACTTCCAAATCAGATACAGCCGAACCCGAAGCAGGACACCAATTGACTAAATAGTTACTACGGTGAATTAAACCCTCTTCATGGAGACGAATAAACGCTTCTAAAACAGCCTTTGATAAACCCGCATCTAAAGTAAAGCGTTCCCTAGTCCAGTCTACAGATACCCCTAACCGTTTTAACTGATTAATAATTGTACTACCAGATTCCGCTTTCCATTGCCAAGCCCGTTCTAGGAACTTTTCTCGTCCCAAATCATGACGAGTTTTTCCCTCGGCCTTGAGTTGTTTTTCTAGAATCGTTTGCACTGCTATACTAGCGTGGTCAGTTCCCGGCAACCAGAGGGTATTGCGTCCTTTCATGCGGTGGTAACGCACCAGGGTGTCAATGATAGCCCCTTCAAAGGCGTGACCCATGTGCAAACTACCAGTAACATTAGGTGGGGGGATAACGACACAGTAGGGTTCACCTTTGTGGTTAGGGTCGGCCTTGTAAACCTGGTGATCTTCCCAGAATTTTTGCCATTTGGCTTCTGTGGAGAAGGCTTCGTAAAGACTAGGGAGATTAGGAATAGTTACAGTCATGTTGAGAATAATAGAATCATAATTCTATGACAACTTTACTAAATTTTGCCACAGGCTTAAAAAATCTTTGTGATTGAGTTGGCGAATTTGACCAGTAGGGTTAATTAATTGACAACCTGGGTAATTTTCTACATATTTTTCATCCTCGCTTGTGATACGTGATATTCTGTCAAAGTATCTGCAAGGATTCAGCCTTTCCATAAAGTATTGTATCCCTAAATCAGCAAAAACCCATGTATCAATTCCAGGTTACTGCATATACACAAGCTGGTGAATCCATTGGTATCGTCGGTTCTACTCCCGAATTGGGATTGTGGGACATTACGAAATGTGTTCATCTCCGTACCAGTGGCGATCGCTATCCTTTATGGTGGACAGATCAAGAAATTGATTTTCAGCCGTCTTTGGCCTTGAATAATTACCAAAGAGTCGAATATAAGTATGTACGCATTGATGCTAAAGGACATGGACAATGGGAAGCTATGGGTACAAACCGCTGGCTACCAATTAACCCTGAAGAAGAGTCCGGTACTATTGTTGTGGATGATGGTGCTTATGGTTATTTACAACCTTATGCCTTTGGCTATTTCAATAATTCTACTGATAATAAAGCCCTAAAAAAAGAGTCGGGCGGTCTGGACAGTTTGAAAATTGTGGTGATTGGCAGTTCTGTGGCTTTGGGACATAAAGCTTGGTTATTCAAAGGCTGGGCTTGGCTGTTGGCACAGGATTTACAGCAAAAATATGGGCATCAAGTCATAAATTTATCAGAGTCAGGCGCAAATGTCAGCAGAACCATCGCCAGATTTGCCTCAGTAGTCACCCCGGAAAAACCAGATGTAGTAATTATTGCCTTATCTTTGGGTAACGAAGGGTTAGCCTATTGTTCTCCTCACGAAAGAAGGGCAGTACAGCGACGGTTTGAAAGTGGTTTGCAGCAGTTGGTAAAAATGACCCGGACACTGGGCGCACGTCCAATTTTAGGGGGAGTCTATCCCCATGGTGATTTTTCCCCGGAACATGATTGGCTGTTGCAGGATACACACAACCGAATGTTAAATTGGGATGTACCGATTTTGGATTGGTTAGCAGCAGTAGATAACGGTCATGGACGTTGGCAAGAGGGGACATCTTTTGACCCGTCTCATCCTAATACCATCGGTCATCGGCTGATGTATGAGGCAATAGACCTGCGCCTGTTCCAAATTGACAAAGACGAATTAACAAAAGAAAAACAACGCTTTTGGCAACCGAACGAAGTCCCTATCTACCTTGACAGTGCAGGTTTCTATGTTTGTGCTGCTGTTGAAGATAAGAGTCTGCGGATTAGAAATCCATCAAAATATAATTATACTATCGCTCCTTATTGGCAAGAATTACAAACTGGTCTGCAAAATCAGGCGGGATTAATCCCAGGTATCTACATTGCTAAGTTGTTATCCCTAAATGCTGAGAAAGGAATACTGCCTTTCTTTGCTGTGCAAGAGAATGGAACTATTTCCACAACTGTTAATATTCCCCCTGGTGCTGACCTGGAATATAACGCCGCTTTCCATCTCTTTGCTCCGAATAACTCCCAAGTTTTGTTTTATGATGGGCATCTGGGGATTTTACAACAAGATGAATATCACATCTGGATAATCAACGAATCAGATAATGAATACAATATCCAGCCGATGTGGCCGGAGATACGCAAGGCATTAAAAGCTATGCCGTCAGGTGTATACGAAGATCCTTTTTATCCCGATGCACCTTTTCGGACAATGATGATTGGTCAGGACGGCTTGGAAAGTCGGGTAAAAGCACCACCCAAATCAGCGGTATTTTTGCAATATAAATGCAAATTAGCAGAAATTAGTCGGGTGGCGATTCTGCCTTTGGGCGATCGCTGTGCGGTGCGAATGTTATTGTATAAGATGGAATACGACGGTCCGGCTTTTCCTTTTGATTTGACTCGCACTACCAAAATTGCAGATATTGCAGATATCATCGAAAATGGTTTTTATGATATGTGGAATCCTCATTTGCTGCATTACAATTCCGAGGAACGCAGAATTTACCACAGTAAGTGGGGGGGATTATCTTTTGCCCATGAAGTCGAAGATACGGAAGACCCTGTTAACGATATGTCTCCTATCCATGAACGGATGCGGGTTCGTTATACGGCACGTTCTGAAAGATTTTGGTACGCACTCCAGCACTGTGACGAGGTGCTTTTTGTCCGTACGGGTATTGCTGACCGAGGTGGAGTAATTGATTTACTTAATAAACTGAAAAAACAATGTCAAAGTAAGCCGTTTCAATTGTTGATTCTTTCTCCCCAATCTTCTGATGAGTTCTCAAATTTGCCTCATGTATTGCATTACAATTTTGAGTTTAATCCTGATCGGATGTATGATGATTTGGGGCATTGGATGTACTGTACAGATGTGATGAAAGGGATTTTAGAATCTTTGGGTGTGTCCAGTAAAAACCTGTTTTGGTGTCCACCAAATCCGCCGAAGAACTAACTAAATATTTGATAAATATTTGATAAATATTTGGCGTTGTATTTTGAAGTTTGAGGTGGTGAGTTTTCCCATTCCATATTTGAATGCAGCAACGCCAAATCTATGTTATAATGGCGATTGTATGTGTAACTTGTAAATAACAAAAGGTGAAGTTATGACAGTTATTACTAATTTACAGCAACTCTATGAAACTGATGATCATTTATGGTTATTAGAAACTATCCAATTATTAAAACAAGGTCGTTTTGATGAGTTAGATTTAGAAAATTTAATTGAGGAGTTAGAATCATTGGCAAAAAGAGATAAGCATCAAGTTAAAAGTTTACTAGAACAAATAATTAGACATCTTTTATTGTTGCAGTTTTGGACACAAGAATATGACAGAAATAAAAATCATTGGCGCTCGGAAATTAGAAGTTTTCGAGTTCAGTTGAAAGATAGATTAACATCTAATTTATATAATTATTTGAGTTCTATTTTTATAACCATTTATGAGGATGCTTTAGGTTATGTTCAAGAAAAAACAGGTTTTACTGTAAATTTTCCCACAGAATGTCCTTATTCTTTTGATGAAGTTCTGGATATTCATTATTTACCTAAGTAGGTTGGCGTTAAAAATTGTCGTTATGACAAGGGAACTCTTAACAGGGAAGAGGTTTTGGGCAACTTTACTTTTCGTTACTTTTGACATCTTTAAACCCATGGTTCATTGTAACACTTTTTGCGAGGATAGCGAAGCACTGCTACAAGCCGATAGCTGACCTTGTAGGGTGCGTTAATTATCGGCTCGTTATTTTACGTTAAATAGTTCAACCACCTGCGGCTTAGTTACTTTCCCCATGGCATTACGTGGTAATTCCTCAACTATGATCATTCGAGTTGGGATTTTATAAACTGCCAATTGCTCCTTTGCCCAAATCCTCAAAGATTCTAATGTTAATTGACGTTGTGGTAATAATACTAAAGCCGCACAAACTCGCTGCCCCCATTCTAAATCAACCACCCCAACCACTGCACATTCTTGAATATCTGGATGATTTCTTAACACTTCTTCAATTTCTAAAGCGGAAACTTTATACCCTCCTGTTTTGATGATATCTACGCTCATTCGCCCTAAAATGCGGTAGTTGCCATTCTCAACTATTGCGGTATCTCCAGTACAAAACCAGCCGTCTCTAAATGCCTTTTCCGTTGCTTGGGGGTTTTGCCAATATTCTAAAAACACTCCAGGGCTTTTGACTTGGATTTCCCCTGGTGTTCCTGATGACACTAATTCTCCACTCTCATCTACTAATCTTACTTCTACTTGCGGTAAAGGTTGACCAACGTATCCTGGGTATCTTTGATCATGTAAAGAATTGGATAGTGCCATACCAATTTCCGTCATTCCATAGCGTTCTAGGAGGAAATGACCGCTAATGCTTTGCCATTTTTCTAACACCTGCACTGGTAAAGCCGCTGAACCAGAAACCATCAAACGCATTTTTTTACACCCTGCTCCCATGCTTGTTTGACGTTCTTGAGTAGCATTTTCCCAAGCAGTAATCAATTTTACATAAATTGTCGGTACTGCCATAAATAGGGTTAAGTCCCCGTCACAAATACGATCCCAAACGATTTGGGCATCAAATTTACTGAATATGTGACACTCAGCCCCAGCCCATAAAGCACAGGTGAGGACGTTGATAATACCGTGAATATGATGTAAAGGCAGTATATTTAAAATGCGGTCATTCGATGTCCATTCCCAAGCAGTAATTAGACTGGTAACTTGAGATTGAATATGCTCATGGGTTGTCACTACACCTTTTGGTTTACCCGTTGTCCCACTGGTATAGAGAATTAATGCCCGTCTTTTAATATCTACATTTGGTAAGGTGGTAACATGATTTGGCAGTGTTTGTGAGGTGAGAATCAAAGGTAAATTTTTCTCAGTAGCGATCGCTCGTAGTGTATCCTCAAATTGGGGATGAGCAACAATAATTGATACTCCTGAATTTGTAATCACATACTCCAATTCTGGACGAGGGTGAGAAACACAAAGCGGTACAGCTATTCCTCCAGCCCGCCAAATTCCCCACTGAGTGGCCACATACTCAAACCCTGGGGGGATGAGAAAAGCAACTCTCTGTTCTTGTAAGTCTTCTATCTCCTTCAGCAGACCTGTGGCAATTAGACTAGAAATATCCAGTAAATTACGATAGCTAAATGCTTCTTTATCTGTAACAATTGCTATCTGATTGTTATGTCGTTCAGCACGAGTAATCAAAGGTAGATTCACTTTTATTTACCAATTTTTTACAATTTTCAAATTAGACAGAACTTTCCTGTCAAACAGGAATTCACAAAAGTAATTTCTTACTTAAATTCAAGTATGTTAAAGATTTTAACGTTTTATTGATCACAAAATATTATCAATATTATCAAATAATACAGCCTATTTTAGGTTTATGATGTACACTCCCAAGTGAGGGGCGCGGGATGGGGTATTTTTGTTCCTTACGAAGTTGAAATCTGCTGTAATAAATCGCCAAAGGCTTTAACAATTTGCTAAGATCAAACCCTACTAACATAGAAATAGTATTTAATAGCACTACACTTAATCCAACTTGGACAATAAAACTAGGCAAATTATTCCATCTCACTCCCCAAACCCCCCAAACAGCGATTCCTAGGGAGCGCAACGCTTACGCACCTCCTCAACTTCCCAACATCTTTTTTAACGAACCACGAAGACACAAAGAACACGAAGGAAGAAGAGAAGAAAGAGCGATTCCGGGTATTTGACTGTACGCTTCATCTAAAACAGACTTAATAATTTGAAAACAGTTCATAATAATATTCTCACTGTATCTACAGTGAGGATATTATACAATAGAGTTTCAGGAAATTCAATATATAGCAACATTATGAATAATTGACTATGATATCATTGATCATAGATTGACTAAAAAGTTGTAGATAGGAGTTGAAATTATTTCATGTTTAATCAACTTTCGATATGGGATCATGGAAATGAGAAAAGTAAGCATCAGTGCGAAAAGCTACTCATGCCTGATGCTGAAGTAATATTTTATCAAAGTTTCTTTGATATTAACGAAAGTAATCAATTATTTTTTGAA
Organism: Anabaena sp. FACHB-1391; assembly: GCF_014696755.1. Classification (NCBI taxonomy): domain Bacteria; kingdom Bacillati; phylum Cyanobacteriota; class Cyanophyceae; order Nostocales; family Nostocaceae; genus Anabaena; species Anabaena sp. FACHB-1391. Next base: position 50,331 of record NZ_JACJQS010000014.1, read on the forward strand.
TTACATGAAACTACTTCTTGGAGTCAAGAATCAACAATACTTTTCGGTAAGCAAGTAAACTTACCAAGGCTTACAGCTTGGTATGGAGATATAGGTAAATCTTATTGTTACTCAAAAATCACAATGCAACCTCTTTTATGGAATCCTACATTAATTAACATTAAATCTAAAATTGAATCTTTATCTGAAATTAAATTCAATAGTGTGTTAATAAATCTATATCGTAATGGCAAAGATAGCGTAGCTTGGCATAGTGATGATGAACCAGAACTTGGAAAAAATCCTGTAATTGCTTCTGTAAGTTTTGGTGCTAATCGTCGTTTTACGTTTAGACATAAAATACAAAAAGAATTAAAATACGAACTTGAGCTAACTCATGGAAGTTTATTAATAATGAAAGGAACTACACAGCATTTTTGGCAACATCAAATACCTAAAGTAAACAAACTTACACAGCCAAGAATAAATCTTACTTTTAGACAAATTATCTAATTGTTATTTATGTTTGATTAGTATTAATCTCAATTGAGAGTAAATATACCAATAAATTAATACATCAAGAATTACACAAAGAATTACACAGTAGAAATAACTCAACTCTTTTAATTATCTCGTTTCTCTGCGCCTCTGCGTGAGAAAAAAGGGTATAGTAACAAACTACACCCCTACAATTAACTTAAAGTTGCTTCACCTCACTAACCAACTTAGCCACCATATCCTTAGCGCTACCAAACAACATAGTCGTCTTATCCTTATAAAACAACTCATTATCCACACCAGCAAAACCCGCACTCATACCGCGCTTAATCACAATAGTTTGCTTTGCGCGATCAACCTCCAAAATCGGCATCCCATAAATAGGACTATTCTTATCACTACGCGCCGCTGGATTGACCACATCATTAGCACCAATTACTAACGCTACATCAGCCTGTTCAAACTGGGGATTAATATCCTCCATATCATACAACTGCGTATAAGCCACATTAGCCTCCGCCAATAATACATTCATGTGTCCCGGCATTCTCCCCGCCACCGGATGTATCGCATATTTCACATCCACACCCATGCGCTCTAATTGGTCAGCCAACTCCCGGACGCTATGCTGTGCTTGAGCAACCGCCATACCGTATCCTGGGACAATCACCACAGAACGCGCATAACCCAACATCATCGCCCCTTCTTCAGGATCAATACTGCGGACAGTTTGATTACTAGCACCAGCAGCCGCACCACCAGTAGCAGTAGAGACAGAACCAAAAGCACTAAATAAGACACTGAACAAAGAACGGTTCATGGCCTTACACATAATTTCGGTAAGGATTAAACCAGAAGCTCCTACCAAAGCACCAGCGATGATTAACATATTGTTCATCACCACAAAACCCGCAGCAGCAGCCGCTACACCTGATAAAGAGTTTAACAGCGAAATGACAACGGGCATATCACCGCCACCAATAGGCAGTACAAACATCACACCCAAGACCAAGGAAACAGCCACCACCCCTAAAAATACGGGGAGGCTATCGGGTGTTATGATTAAATAGGCACTTCCCGCCAGATAAGAACCCAACAGCAACAGGTTAAAAGGTTGCTGTAACGGGAAAGTAATCGGTGTACCGCTAATTAAACCTTGCAATTTCGCAAAAGCGAGAAAACTACCTGTTAATGTCACACCACCGATTAACACATCTAACAACATAGAAATGTTGACATCGAGGGGGATAGGCTGTGAACTATCTAATAACCGCCAAAATTCAGCAACGGCAATTAATGCCGAAGATGCTCCACCTAAACCATTTAGTAAACCCACCATTTGCGGCATTTCCGTCATTTGCACCTTGTAAGCAATAACAGCGCCAATTACCGAACCAATAGCCAAGCCTACCAAAATCATCTCGTAATTTAATACGTGCTGATCTAGTAAAGTGGCGATTATTGCCAATAACATCCCCACCGCAGCGACAAGATTACCGTTTCTAGCAGTTGCAGGAGAACCCAGCTTTTTTAAACCCAGGATAAATAATGATGCAGCGACTAAATAAGTTAGCTGAATCCCAGTTGGTATAAAACCGTTCATGCTTTAACTTCCTTCTTTTTAAACATTTGCAACATTCTGTCAGTCACCAAAAAACCGCCGACAACGTTCACCATTGCCAAAATTACGGCAATTAAACCGAGAATTACCGATAAATTGGTGTTTCTCTCCCCCGCAGCCAAAATTGCACCAATTACCGAAATACCAGAAATGGCATTTGAACCGGACATTAAAGGAGTGTGCAGTGTGGGAGGAACTTTGTTAATTACTTCAAAGCCTATAAAAGAGGCTAAAACAAGAACAAATAAAGCCGCTAGTAAAGTTTCTGTCATGTGATTTTTGGAGTTAAGAGGTTTCGCGCAATCTCTCTTAGAGATCCCGCAGGGTAGACGCAAAGGAGCAAAGACGCAAAGAGAAGATTTATAAAACCGCATTTCTCTGCGAACTCTGCGCCTCTGCGGTTAGTTATTCCGTGAATTTTTTAGAAGGGTTTATTGTTCCAAATTTGACGGTCAATTTTCCAAATTCCTGCCTCTTTTTTCATCAACCATAAAGCTCGAAATTTTATCTGTTTGACAGGACTACCATCATGAGGATAAATAGTTGCGATAGAGACACCAACGACATAACCAAAATCACCCATTACTTGAATTTCATCCGCAGTAAAAACCGGATCAATATCTTTGGTATTAATGGTTTGGGCAAATCCTTCTACAATATCTTCAATACCATAGCGATCATCTACATCTGGTGACATCCAAAGTGCTTCTTCGGTATACATCTCACCATAACCAATAAGATTTCTACTTCTCACATTATCGGCATAGGTTTCTTCAAATACTTTTCTAATTTCTTCTTGATCGTCAAAATACATATCTAAACTCCTGAGAATTGTTGTTGAGTTGTGTATAAATGGTTTTAGTGGTTATAAAACCTTAGAGAACTTTACCAAAAAATTATCCAGTAGTAAATGTGAAAATTTCCACAAACCATTTTCAACATCATTCCCGCAAAAGCGGCGATCCAAATTGTCTTATGGAACATAAATAATTTCTGGATTTCCCTGTTCAGGGGAATGACATTAAAATAGGATTAATCATTCTATGGAGTTATTTAAACCACTACCGCTTGCAAAGCATCCTTTACTCGTTGGTTTCTAATTTCTCCACCATGAGTAACACAAGCTGCGTCAACGATATCGTCACCAAAGTTGATTTCTAAGGCTTTGTCTTTAATTAACAATTGCATTAATGAGGTAACGTTCTTTGCGTACAGTTGACTGGCGTGTACTGGCATTGATGAAGGTAAATTAATTGGTCCGATAATTGTTACCCCGTTCCAAATAATATCTTTACCCGCTTCTGTACAAGCACAGTTTCCACCCTGTTCTGCGGCTAGGTCTACTATGACTGAACCGGGTTTCATTTGCGCTACCATTTCTTCTGTTACCAGTCTGGGGGCTTGTCTTCCTGGTACTTGGGCGGTGGTAATGACAATATCGGCGTTTTTGACGTGGCTGGCTACTAGTTCTTGGGTGCGCTTTTTGCTGTCCTCTGAAATTTCTTTGGCGTAACCACCTGCTGCAACGGTTTCCTCTTCTAGTTTGACTTCGACGAATTTCGCCCCTAAGCTTTGTACTTCTTCTTTGACTGCTGGACGAATATCAAAGGCTTCTACTACCGCTCCTAGTCTTCTGGCCGTCGCTATGGCTTGCAGTCCTGCCACTCCTGCCCCCATAATAAATACTTTGGCGGGGGCTATTGTCCCCGCAGCGGTGGTTAACATGGGGAAATATTTCGGTAATGCCGCCGCCGCAATCAGTACCGCTTTATACCCTGCTAGGGAAGCTTGGGAAGATAAGGCATCCATGCTTTGCGCTCTGGTGCTACGAGGGATCAATTCCATGCTCAAAGCGGTAATTTGCCGATTTGCTAATTGTTGGGCTATGACCGGATTTCCCAGGGGATTGAGGAAGCTAATTAATACAGATTCTGGTTTGAGTAACTCAATTTCTGCCCGGCCATCTTCTCTGGTTTGCGGTGGGCTAACTTTGAGTAATATGTCCGCTTCACTCCATAATTGGGCAGAATCGCTGATAATTTTAGCCCCTGCTGTTTCATAGTCGGCATCACTGAAAAATGCTTTCTCTCCTGCTCCCGCTTCTACACAAACCTCTAACCCTTGTTTGACTAATTTGGCTACGGTTTCGGGAATTAATGCTACACGACGTTCACAAATTTCTATTTCTTTGGCAACTGCTATTTTCATGAAATCTCCTGGATATAAATACTTAACATCATCGTTAACTATTATTACTTTCTATCTCAATTTAGTATCATCAAGCTGGTGGGGATGATCAACTATGAGTTACCCTTGTCTGTAGATAGAATTTTCAACTTCTGCGATCTTCTTTCTCTAGTCACAACCTCAATTTGATAGGATACAGATATCAGCCTTGCAAAATAGCTATAAGTAAAATTAGATATTGCACATCCTATACCGATCCCCATATTTTGGATATTATTCTTTAGATTATTTTATATTCTCAAACCCTCGCTCTTAATTTTTTCTTAACTATTTACCTGTTATTGACTTTTACCAGTGGCACTTTTGCTTCTCAATTCCGTCTATTTTCTAGCATCTAGTAGTAAAGTTTAATTACAAATACTAACGGTTACACACACTTCCCTAAGGAAATCTGATTTATGAAGCGTCTACTTTCTGCTTTGGCTATTACTAGCTGTTTATTTACAGGTTTACCAGTTCTAACTTGGGCCCAAAGCTTACCTGGGTTGACACTTTTTAGCGGCGTTGAAAACAAAAATCAATTACCCTACCGCTTAGATTTTGGTGGACAAACTAATAACACAGATCGTTATATACTCAGATTACCTGCTAAAAAAATGAAGTTAGCAGTGGCTCAGTTCGCCATTAGCTATCCTGATTATTATCAAGGAACTTTTGATACCAAAAATATTGAAGTCAGAGTTAAGGACAAAAGTGTTCCTCTGTCTGAAGTAAAATGGGACGAGAAAGGTGGGGTGATTCAAATATTTCCTAAAGACCCAGTTCCAGCCGGTCAAAAAGTAGAGTTAGTATTATCCAATGTTCAAAATCCCTCTTTTGGCGGGGTTTACTATTTCAACTGTCGAGTTCTTTCTCCGGGTGATGTGCCATTGTTGCGTTATATTGGCACATGGATTATCAGTATTAATTAACAAGGAAACAGGTTACAGGTTACAGGGAACAGGTTACAGGGAACAGGTTACAGGGAACAGGTTACAGGAAACAGGTTACAGGGAACAGGTTACAGGGAACAGGTTACAGGGAACAGGTTACAGGGAACAGGTTACAGGGAACAGGTTACAGGGAACAGGTTACAGGGAACAGGTTACAGGGAACAGGTTACAGGGAACAGGTTACAGGGAACAGGTTACAGGGAACAGGTTACAGGGAACAGGGAACAGGGAACGGGAAAGATTAATCAACCTTTGCCTTTTCCCACTGATAACTAACAACTGATAACCGACAACTCCATCCAGAAATATATTTTTATTGCCTGTAAAGTGGTAAAATACCAGATTGTGACTTTTTATGAAAATCCGGTAAAAGGAGAAAGATATGCAAAGGACATTGGGAGGCACTTGCCGCAAGAGAAAAAGAACCTCTGGGTTTAGGGCAAGAATGCGGACACCAGACGGCAGAAATGTGATTAGTGCCAGAAGAAGAAAAGGAAGGCACCGGTTGAGCGTGTAAGGTAAATTCAGCAATAATAACCGCTGTGGCTTTACCTAAAGCATATCGTCTCAAATCCCGTCAGGATTTTCAGGCGGTTTTCCGGGAAGGAATTCGGCGACATAGTTCTCATTTTACACTGAGGGCTCTAAAACCTTCTTGGGATACTGCCCCTCCTGCCACGAAAATTGGTATTGCCATTAGTACGAAAGTTAGTAAACGCGCCGTTGTTCGCAACAAAATCAAAAGACAAATTACAGCAGCATTATATGAATTGTTGCCGAAATTAGTCCCAGGATGGCGGTTAGTATTAATTGTCAAACCAATAACAGCAGAATCTGAGCACCAAACCCATAAATTTCTGCGAGAATTAGAAGAGTTATTGGCACAAACTGAGGTACTAAATGGGCATTCGTGAAGAAGTTTATTATGAAGGTGGTCCCCACATTGGGGATTTGATTCTTAACCTACTCATTGGGCTGACAGTGGTGGGTATTCCTTTGGCTGTGGGGGCAATAGTCAGGGCTATATGGTTACGGTTTCGCATTACAGACCGTAGGATTTGTGTAACTGGTGGTTGGATGGGACGCGATCGCTCTGATGTTATTTACTCAGAAATTGTTAAAGTTGTCAAAGTTCCCCGTGCTATCGGCCTATGGGGAGATATGGCAATTACCCTCAAGAATGGTACTCTAATCGAAATGCGGGCTATTCCTAACTTCCGGGAAGTATATGACTACGTTAACGAAAAAGTTGCAGCTAAAAATCCCCAATATAGCAGCGGTAAATAAGTCATTCGTGCTAAGTTTCACCTCTTTGTATACTTAGCACGACTTCTACAAAATGATTTTATAATGTACGGCTATCCCTAGCTTTTCCAGAGCGGAATAGTCGCAGCAATGCTTAACAAAAACCTCTACAATATAGAGCAAAAGCTTGGGAGAAAACCGCCTCCATTTAACTCTATTTAGAGGATAGGCTTAACCAAGCATCCCACTCCCGCGCGGGGTGGGAGTGTCAAAGTACCGCAGGTTTAATTCAGAATAATGGATTTTGGTATCGGGTTTCTCTCGAACAACGTGATGTTGCCCATCATAGACCTTTTCTATGGTGTTTTCCCTAGTTATGGCTTGGCAATAGTAGCCTTAACATTGATTATCCGCTTTGCACTCTATCCCCTGAGTGCCGGTTCCATCCGCAGTATGCGACGAATGCGAGTTGTGCAGCCTGTGATGCAAAAGCGTATGGCAGAAATCAAAGAACGCTATAAAGATGATCAGCAAAAGCAACAAGAGGAAATGCTCAAGGTCCAAAGTGAATTTGGTAATCCCTTAGCAGGATGTTTACCTCTATTGTTGCAGATGCCAGTATTATTAGCATTGTTTGCCACTTTGCGAGGTTCACCTTTTTCTGGTGTTAACTACTCCGTTAACCTGCAAATCTTCCCTCAAGAACAAATTGAGCGCATTCAACCCCAAGCATTTGCTACTCCCCCACAAAATATCTACATTGCTGATGGTGAACATATTCCCATTTCCGCTATCTTACCGGGGGGTGATAAGTTAACAGTGGGAGAAAAAACTAAGATTCAGTATCAAACCGTAGAAGGTAAACCATTTGATTTACTCTTAAAGGAACATCCAGAATCTCAGTTGACACCTACCTGGAAAGTCACCAAAGGCGCGGAAAGGGTGAAAATTGATGCCGAAGGCAATATAGAGGCTCTAGAACCCGGAGACGTGACCATTCAAGCCACAATTCCCGGACTAGCAGCAGAAAAAGGATTTCTCTTTATTGATGCTTTAGGTAGAGTGGGCGCTATTGATCCCGATAATACAGTTCATTGGGATATTGTAGCCATGATTGTCTTCTTTGGTATCAGTCTTTATGTCAGCCAAATGCTCTCTGGACAAAATTCCAGCGGTGGCAACCCTCAACAAGATACAGTCAATAAAATTACTCCTGTGATCTTTTCTGGAATGTTCTTATTTTTTCCCCTACCGGCTGGGGTACTTATGTATATGGTAATTGGTAATGTTTTCCAAACTATCCAAACCTATATCCTCTCCCGTGAACCTTTACCAGAAGAAATCCAAAAAATCGTAGACTTACAGGCAAAAGAAGCACAAACCATTGAAGTAAAAGCGTTGCCATTTGAACCCAAAAGTTCTAAGAAAAAGGCTAATGGTTGATTATGAGCGACATTTCTATGCAAAATAGTGAAGACTGGTTACAAAATTTGCTACTTCTCATGGGTTTATCTACTCAAGTACGGGCTAATTTAGAAACTAACCCATCTTCTGAGCAAGATACACCCACAGGAGAAAGCTACTGGTTAACAATAGATCAAACCAATTTAACATCAGAACAAATTCGGATTTTAATTGGTGCTGGTGGTTCGGTGCTAGATAGCATTCAGTATCTCGCAAATTCCATTCTTAATTTGAACCAACCAGAAGACAATCATACCGCTTACACCGTGGAATTAAATGGTTATCGTGTGAGACGAGAAGCCGAAATCCGCACTTTAGCAGAAACGGCTGCCGCAGAAGTCCGCTTTTCAGGAAGAGAAGTAGAACTTCAATCTCTCAGCGCTGCTGAACGAAGACAAATTCACACATTATTGCAGGAATTTTCGGATTTAGAAACCTTCAGCCGTGGTAAAGAACCTCACCGTCATTTAGTTGTTCGTCAAGCAGTTACACCATAATTAGGTAGTAGGGAACTCTTAACTGGGAACAGACAAGAATATTACCCATTACCCATACTCAATTTTCAGGGTATTTCACAAATCCTATGGACGCTATTTTTATTCCGCAGCTATCTAAAGCCCCGGAGCGGACAGAGGAAATTCAAGTTCAAGAGTTTCTGCCTGGTTTGGAAACATTAACACCCGTGCGGGGAATTATCCAAGTTAAACACCAGGGTAATTATTTAGAAGTTTCATCTCAGGCAGAAACAATTATTACTTGTACCTGCAACCGCTGTTTGCAGCAGTATAACCATCGTCTGGTTCTTGATACTCAGGAAGTCATTTGGTTAGATGAAACCGCTAATCAAACGGAAGATTTTCCTTTAGAAATGGAAGTTGCTGTAGAGGATTTACTGGAAACTTTAGCACCTGATGGTCACTTTGATCCCGGTGAATGGCTATATCAACAGATGTGTTTAGCATTACCTCAGCGTCAATTATGTGACCTTAATTGTCCGGGTATTTTGAATACTGCTGTTTCTGAACCACCCATTGATAGCCGTTGGGCTTCATTAAATGCTTTGAAAAAACAACTTCCAGATAATTAGTAAATTTACTGTTTGGTGCGTTATGGCTTAATTCTTTATGGCTCGGTAAAATCCGTGAACACTCTCTCAAACTCCTCAAGGATTTTTTATCTTTGTGGAGTTTTTAATTACGGAAAAATTTTGTATAAGTCCTAATTAAGACTTGACAACTTACTCTCATTTTGAGAAAATAGGGCAGGTGGCAAGCACAAACACAAGAATAACCAAGCACAAACACAAGAATAACTAAGCACAAACACAAGAACAACCAAGCACAAACACAAGAATAACCAAGCACAAACAAGGAATTAAGCTATGTACACCAATCACTATTATTTCAAATCCAAAGTATATTATGCACCTAATTTCAATTCGCACCCTCCGCGAAGAAACAAAAAAGTACCCTGATATCAAAAAACAAATTGAAGATTGGCATAAAACAGTTAAACAAGCAGAATGGCAAAGTTTAAATGATGTTCAAAAATTTTACCGAGATGCTGAAGTTGTTGGTAATTTTACTGTTTTTAATATCAAAGGTAATGATTATCGTTTAATTGTAGGAATAGATTATGAAGATCAAACGGTGTACTACAAATACTTGCTAACTCACGCCGAATATAGTAAAAATAAATGGAAAAATGACTCTTATTTTTGACAGAAATACTTATAGTCAATTACTAGCAGAAATCGCTCCTCAAGTAATTGAAACAGAGGAAGACTATGAACGGTTTTTAAAAGTTGCAGAATATCTAACTTTTAAAAAAAATCGTAGTCCAGAGGAGCGAGCTTTACACAAATTGCTTGTCAGACTAATTGAAGATTATGAGGAAGAAAATTATCCAATGGATGAATCTACACCTCATGAAATATTGCTACATATCATGGAATCTAGCGGCATTCGTCAAGCTGACTTAGTACGTATTTTAGGTTCTAGCAGCGGTGTAGTTTCAGAGGTTGTCAACGGTAAACGTTCAATTAGTAAAGCACAAGCAAAAGCCTTGGGAGAATATTTTAAAGTTTCTCCTAGTTTATTTATTTAGAGTTGGATTTTCTTGATTTTTATTGATGTTTTTTTGTCTGATTCAGACAGAAAATTCGTTTATGCGTCGCCAAACACTTTCCAATAAATCAGAATTATTCATATCAAAATATTCAAGATTAGGAGATTGTCTAAACCAAGTCCGTTGACGTTTGGCAAATTGTCTGGTATGTAAAATAATTAATTCTTTGGCTGCATCTAAAGAAATTTCACCAGCTAAATATTGTTTGATTTCTTGATATCCTAAAGTATTTAATAAGGATAAATAAATACCATATTTTTGAGACAAGTATTCAACTTCATCAACTAAACCATCTGTTATCATTTGTTCAGTTCGTTTGCGAATCCTGACATCTAAATGTTCTGCATCAGCATCTAAACAAATTTGTAAAATTGGATAATCTGGTGGATTTTCTCCTTGTTGTTCAGAAATAGGAATACCAGTGGTATAATAAACCTCCAAAGCTCTTAAAGTCCGCACCAAATCGTTAGCGTGAATTTTTTGGGCGGCAACGGGGTCAACTTGTTGTAACATAGGGTAAAGTTGGATTTGACCAAGGGGTTCTAATTGCGATCGCAATTCCGGCTGTGGTGCAACTCTGGGAATTTTCATTCCTTGAACAATGGAACGAATATATAAACCTGTTCCACCCACTAACAGCAGTGTTTCAACTCCCAAACTAGCAATTAAAGCCTGTGCTTGTTGTTGATAATCTGCTAATGTCATGATTTCAGTTGGTTCACAAATGTCTATTAAATAATGGGGAACTAATTTTTTTTCAGCTAGATTTGGTTTCGCTGTCCCAATATCAAACTCACGATATACTTGACGAGAATCAGCACTGAGAATTACAGAATTTAATCTTTGTGCTAAACTCAAGGCTAAACTAGATTTACCCGTGGCCGTAGCCCCACAAATTACAATTAATTTAGTCATTAGTCATTAGTTAGGTGTTCGTTGTCACTGGTCAGTGGGAAGAAAAACGTAAAATAGGGAATTTTCTCCCCAATTCTCATCAGGGTTACAACCCTTATGTAAACTTCTCATAAAATTGCGCTACAGACGGCAGGAAGGCTTTTATGTTATAATGTTGGGGTGATTTGACTTTTTTCGCATTTTAGCAATTTTAACCCCAAGCATCAGGAGAATTTTCATGACGAGCAGTTACAGCGCCGATCAGATTCAGGTTCTGGAAGGTCTGGAAGCCGTCCGCAAACGACCAGGGATGTACATCGGTACTACGGGTCCGCGAGGACTTCACCATTTAGTTTACGAGGTAGTTGACAACTCTGTTGATGAAGCTTTGGCGGGTTACTGTACCCATGTTGAGGTGGATATCAATGCTGATGGTTCTGTGACGGTGACAGATGATGGTCGGGGTATTCCTACGGATATTCACCCAAAAACAGGGAAATCAGCTTTAGAAACTGTGTTAACTGTTCTCCACGCAGGTGGTAAGTTCGGTGGTGGTGGATATAAGGTATCCGGCGGTTTACACGGTGTGGGAATCTCTGTGGTAAACGCTTTATCTGAGTTTGTAGAAGTCACGGTTTGGCGTGATCACAAGATACATACCCAACGATATGAACGCAGTTTCCCTGTTACTGAATTGGTAGCAAAGCCCTACAAAGAAGATCGAACGGGGACTTCTATTACCTTTAAGCCAGATACACAAATTTTTACTACTAGCATAGAATTTGATTACATTACTTTATCTGGACGCTTACGTGAGTTGGCGTATCTTAATGCCGGTGTAAAAATTACTTTTACAGATCATCGCTTAGAAATTATTAAAAGCGATATCCCTAAAATAGAAACTTACGAGTACAAAGGTGGTATTAAGGAATATATCGCCTACATGAATCGTGATAAGCAGCCTCTCCATGAAGAAATTATCTATGTTCAAGGGGAACGCAACAATGTCCAGGTAGAAGTGTCTTTACAATGGTGTACTGATGCTTATACGGATAATGTCCTGGGTTTTGCTAATAATATTCGCACTATTGATGGTGGTACGCACTTAGAAGGTTTAAAAGCAGTTTTAACTCGGACATTAAATGCTACCGCTCGCAAACGCAATAAAATTAAAGAGAATGAATCTAATCTCAGTGGTGAACACGTCCGCGAAGGTTTAACTGCTGTCATTTCTGTGAAAGTCCCTGATCCTGAATTTGAAGGACAAACTAAAACTAAACTGGGAAATACAGAAGTTCGCGGTATTGTTGATTCTTTTGTCGGTGAAGTTCTCACGGAGTATCTAGATTTTCATCCTGCTATAGCTGATGCTATTTTAGATAAAGCTATCCAAGCGTTTAAAGCTGCTGAAGCTGCTCGACACGCACGGGAATTAGTCCGTCGGAAATCAGTATTAGAATCTTCGCCTCTACCTGGTAAGTTAGCAGATTGTAGCTCTCGTGATCCGGCTGAATCTGAAATATATATCGTAGAAGGTGATTCAGCCGGTGGAAGTGCGAAGCAAGGACGCGATCGCCGCACCCAAGCAATTCTCCCTTTGCGTGGTAAAATCCTCAATATCGAAAAAACTGATGATGCCAAAATCTATAAAAATAATGAAATTCAAGCCTTAATTACCGCACTGGGTTTAGGAGTTAAAGGTGAAGAATTTAACCCCTCACAATTACGATATCATCATATAGTATTAATGACTGATGCTGACGTAGATGGGGCGCACATCCGCACCTTGTTGTTAACTTTCTTTTATCGTTATCAACGGGCGTTAATTGAACAAGGTTTCATTTATATTGCTTGTCCGCCATTGTACAAAGTAGAGCGCGGCAAAAATTACCAGTATTGTTACAGTGAACGGGAATTACAACAGCATCTAGATACTCTTCCTAGTAATGCTAATTATACCATTCAGCGGTTTAAAGGGTTGGGGGAAATGATGCCTGAACAACTGTGGACAACCACCATGAACCCAGAAACCCGCACTCTCAAACGAGTGGAAATTGAAGACGCAGCCGAAGCAGATCGAATTTTTACCATTTTAATGGGCGATCGAGTCGCGCCTAGACGGGAATTTATTGAAACTTATGGATCTAAACTGAATATGACAGATTTAGACATTTAAGGAATGGAAACAGGGGTAATTACTCATTACCCCTGTTCTCCAAAATTTTTCTCGAAAAATTATAAATTTTCCCCACAAAGGCATAAAGCATTTGCTATGCTTAGATAGCTTGACTAGATATTATCTACAAAGCAAAAATTGATAAGTATACACAAGACTTTTCCGTTCAGAGATGACAGCCACTTTCTTAAAACCAGAAGTATTCACAAGGATAATTAACATACCTGAAATTACCTAAAAATATCATTAGGCAACTTTAGTAACAATATTATGTATCATCTGATTAAAATATCGTTGTATACAATAAGAACAGTTTGTCAAGTTGCACAGGGTAGAAATCTCAACTCTGCGCTAATGTGTGAATAAGGCTGAATTGAGTCAAATCTCAGTTCATCTCTCACAGTCCTAAAATACCCGATAATCTTAACTCCTTAGTTTAGATTTTTAGTATAGCATATACAGGGGTTAGCACCTGGAAACAAACAACAGTCATTAACAGACGGTGGTACAATTAGTTTAAGTAAAACTAGTACCTGTAAACAAGTGCCCGCCATCGGGTTTAGTTGAAACAGGACATAAACACAAATTGTCTACATCAGAACAATTTGTACAGGTTTTATAGAGCAGCAATTGTTCCTAACTTTTAATTTAATGACAATCCCACTGTCAAACCAACAAGTTTTCGATAAGATTAATGGTGTTACCACCATTTTTAATGTCTTTTTGATAAAGGTAGCTTGATCTGACTTTCAGGAGTTCATAAATAATGCACAAAAAAAGCGCATTTTTTGTGAAACAGGCTACAATCAAAACGGTATTTACAGTTAAATCTGCCAAAGGTCATACAATTGTGTCCGCATCAGGAAGCTTTTTGAAGAAAGATGAACCTAGTTTGATAGATTCAGTTAATCGAAAGTGATATCTAGCGTCGTCATGTATGACCATGGGGAAAGTGAGCAAGTCACATTACAAATGACATTGCCACTGCACAATCCTGATTAAAACAGGGAAAACAACAAACACCGAAAATATTTGAGGGTGAACAGCCAAAACCCAATTTTCGGTTCAGAGATTACTTGATGCCAAAAGTAATCAAAATGTCTTGAGTAACTGATTCTGCAAGGAGCATGAGGAACGCGGCATGAACCAGGCTAACAACGTACTCGATAATATTTATCAGCCTGACCTAGAAATGATAAATCCGCCTGAGATCGAATTACAAGAACTCTTAATAGAAGAAGAGGACTTATTGCTGGCTGATGATGGCGAAATTGATGATTTTTTAGATCCTCAGTCTGATGAGGACGACACCAAGTCTGGAAAAGCCGCTAAATCGCGTCCTCGGGCACAAACCAAGAAAAAGCAATACACCGAAGATTCCATTCGTCTGTACTTGCAAGAGATTGGGAGGATTCGTCTATTACGCGCAGATGAAGAAATTGAACTAGCGCGCAAAATAGCTGAACTACTGGTGCTAGAAGATGCTTACAAGAGTTTGTATGAAAAACTAGAACGGATACCAGAACCAGAAGAATGGGCAGGAGAAGTAAAATTATCATTACCAGCCCTACGCTCTAGACTCCACATAGGAAGAAGGGCTAAGGAGAAAATGGTACAATCGAACCTGCGGCTGGTGGTTTCCATTGCCAAGAAATACATGAACCGTGGCTTGTCCTTCCAAGACTTGATTCAAGAAGGTAGTTTGGGGTTGATTCGTGCGGCTGAAAAGTTTGATCACGAAAAAGGCTATAAGTTTTCTACCTACGCTACATGGTGGATACGTCAAGCAATTACAAGGGCGATCGCCGACCAGTCTCGCACTATCCGTCTACCGGTTCATCTCTACGAAACAATTTCCCGGATTAAGAAAACTACCAAACTCCTGTCCCAAGAAATGGGGCGCAAACCCACGGAGGAAGAAATTGCCACTCGCATGGAAATGACCATCGAAAAACTGCGGTTTATTGCCAAATCTGCCCAGTTACCAATTTCTCTGGAAACACCCATAGGTAAAGAAGAAGACTCCCGTTTAGGTGATTTTATTGAGTCAGAAGGTGAAACCCCAGAAGACCAAGTTTCTAAAAACTTGCTGCGGGAAGACCTAGAAAAAGTCCTAGATAGTCTCGGACCTCGTGAACGGGACGTTCTCAGATTACGCTATGGTTTAGACGATGGCCGCATGAAAACCCTAGAAGAAATCGGCCAGATTTTTAACGTCACCCGCGAACGTATTCGCCAAATCGAAGCTAAAGCACTGCGTAAATTACGTCACCCTAATCGTAACAGCGTACTAAAAGAGTATATTCGTTAAGTGAGTAGGGGAGGGTTTAACTGATTAACTTTTTAAACCTTCCCCTACTATTAACTACATCTTACCTTGCTGCATCACCTCTTGGAGATGCTGGCGAATTTCGTGTGCTTGTTCAATTTCTGACTGGCGTAATTTTTGGAATAGTTCTACACAAGGTGTAGAATTAGCCTCTTTTGCGTCTTTGATATAATTTTCATAAGCTTGAACGGCTACTGCTTTATTATGCAGTACGCTGATAAAATCATACTCTAAGTTACTAATGGGTTCTTGAGTTTTGGTTTTACTCATTTTTTTACTCCGTTAGTTGTTTAATTAATTTCTACTTATTCCTCCATAATTATTCATCTGTCTAAAAGCTGAGTTAGTCCTATAACTTTTTGGTGTAAACCCTACCTTACCTACTTAAATTTTGGGCTTTCTCTAATAACTCCTCGGAACTTTTCACCCACTGTAAATTACCTTGAATATTATATAAATCTCTAGCATATTGCAAGACTTGGACAGCTTCTTTGTACTGCTTTAACCCCATAAAAACCAACCCCGCACCATAATAAGCATTAGCATAACTAAAGTTCCCCGCAGCGGATTTTCTAAAGGCTGCTAAAGCTTCATTTAATTTACCCTGATTAAATAAAATTGTTCCCATACTATAATGGGCTTCTGCATATTTAGGATTGATTTTAATTGCTTCAGTAAAAGCTGCCTTCGCTTGCTCAATTTTCCCCTGTTGCAGATAACAGACACCT
The DNA here is from genome assembly GCF_014696755.1 of Anabaena sp. FACHB-1391. Classification (NCBI taxonomy): domain Bacteria; kingdom Bacillati; phylum Cyanobacteriota; class Cyanophyceae; order Nostocales; family Nostocaceae; genus Anabaena; species Anabaena sp. FACHB-1391. The sequence goes on from NZ_JACJQS010000014.1 coordinate 66,571, forward strand.
AAATGATAAGCTGGTTCAGGCGCGTTTTGACTAATTAATTTGGCTTTTGCAAAAGAAGCGATCGCACTTTCCCAATTTTTCTCCTCTTCCCTAATTAATCCCATATTATAATGGGCAAAACCCAAATTTGGATTTAATTCTAAAGCCCTACTTAAATAGTCTTTGGCCAATTTTAAATTATTTCCTTCTAATAAAGCCCCACCTAAATTCGCAAAAGCTAAAGCAAATTGAGGGTCAGCTTGAGTAGCTTGATAAAAAGCATCTGCTGCAGGTTGTAACTTTCCTGATTGTCGTAGTGCTAAACCTAAGTTATAGTGCGCTGCTGCTAATTTAGGATCTAGTTTAATAGCTTCACGAAAAGCCGTAATTGCATCTTCTAATTTTCCCGACTGAATCGCTTGTAATCCTTGATTTAAAGCCTCTGTAGCTGCTTTAGTATTTGTGTTTTGTGCCAGTATTAGAGTAGGGTAAGAACTGGAAAATACGGGTTGAATATTAATACTTAATAATAAGAAATTGATTATCCCAAAAATAGGATATTTAATTAATGGTAATTGCATGGATTTAGTTTTATTTCGTGTAATCTCTCTAAAATATAATTCACATAAACTTATAAGTAATACACAATATAATCATACTATTTATATTTAGCCCATTCACCATTACTCAAATTCCTCAATGAAGGTAAATCTTGAGTAGCTCTTATAAACATCTCCGTTTCTCCAAACACATCTTCAAGGCTTAATAAATGAATCTTTAGCTGTGTATTAATCTGCTTACTTTGAATAGCTTTATTTAAACGAGAACGAAATCCGTCTGTATAACCAACACCAGCTAACATTATGCCAATATTAGCTTCATGAATTATTATATTACCAATTAATTCTGCTGAATAAGAAGCATCTAAGATATTTTGGGATAATTTAGACTGAAAATAAATCATATCATTATTTAGTTCGGCATAATCATCTATTCCTCCATCACTTCCAGATTTTCCTGGTGTTAATCCCAGATAGGCAGCAAAACGTCTACCTAAATCTTGTTTTGCTGTTTCGCTAGAATAAATAATCCCTGTTACTAACGCATCAATTTCTAAGAAATCCATTTTTATTTTTCCTGATTAACAGTTTTAAATTCTGCAACTAAGTTTTTATAAAGTAAATTGATACCAACAAACAAACATTCATTTATTCTGTCTTTCATGTCCAACTGTTCTATTTTGTTTGATGTTTCAGGTGATAGCCTAATTTTTCGTGAAAATCTATCACGGTCTTTGTTAGACATTTTCTCTATTGGAGTAATTTGTTTTAACTCGGCTTGATAATTTTCTGATTCTTCATCAATTATTTTTTGGATACTTTCTTTATGCTCAGAGAAAAGAAAATGTACGTAACTAATTACTGATTCTAGAAATAGTTCTTTTTCTAATCTGAGGATTGCAGTTAGCTTTCCTATCTTTTTTAACTCAGAGTCAGTATATCTTAATTCTATATCTAAATCTAAGTTTTGATTTTCTTGTTTTTCTTCCTCTACTTTTTTTATGCCGTTTTGGATGGCATTATCGGTCAAAAAATCTTTACTTGGAGTGGTTTGTTTATCTTCTATAGACATAATTCATCTCCTAACATTATCCATCTAATAAATCAACAAAGTAATCGTATAAATGTTCTAAACCTTCATAGTCCCAAATATATTTTCTATCTTGATAGATAGCAAATTGCATCTGCTCTTGACAATCAGGCATTTCATCCGCAACTCTGTATCTTTGAGGTTTCAAATCGTCTTCTAATCTCTCAACGATCTGATATATAGAGGATTGTGATATTCCTAAAGGTACAATTACTACCTGTGGAGCATAGCCTGCTTTTGTTTCCAATTGAGCAATAACTTTTAGAGTTCTGGGAAGATTACGCAATGCTTTGATTTCCTGAGATTTATTAACTGGTACTAAAATCAAATCCGGGTCATTCCCTACTATTGTTTGTACAATATTTTTTAGAGGACTGTCAATATCTAAAACAATATGGTCATATTGCCCTTTTGGTAGCTCTTTCGGGATTGCTTCACGCCTTCCATTATACATTACTGTACTATTTTCTAGCCATTCCCAATCTTTTGATTTTTCTGGATTGCGATCAATGTAAAACTGCCAAAAATCTGCCTGATCATCACAATCAATTAGAAGTGTACTATCTTGTCTGTTAAGAAGAACACCAGCAATATGAACAGCAAGGGTAGTTTTTCCCACACCACCATCATTATGAGTACATAGGATAATCAATGGAAACAGCCTCCCTAAAATCTAAGTATTAAGACAGCAATAGCACAAGAGAGCGATCTTAGCCAAAAGACACACAAGGACTATCAATTTCTACCGCTGGAGTAAATGAACTACAAAAATTTACGGTAGCACAATCAACATCTAACTCATCAGGGTGAGTACACTGTAATTTAACATAAAAAGCACAGTCTTGACAAATAGTTTTATATAACATTGGCTGCAAGTCAATGACGGGACTCCATGGTGAATAATCCTCAAGTTGAGATAAAACCCACTACCTTGTATATTCTGTAGTGGGCAATAGCAGTAATAAACAATGTCGTTCTTATTATCTGTTATTTTCGTAACAAAATTGATTCCTGAATGCAATTATTGCATTATTATCTTGCATTTATTGTCATTTGACTACAAATCAGCAGTTAAAAACCCAGACCTTACTAACTTATGTTGTCTTTATTAGTTTATTGATTTAAGCTATTTTTAGTACGTAAAATAAATAGCCTACATAAATAATTGGCTTTTATCCCATACCTGACATTAAATAAGCGTGAGTGCAAAACGTCTGCCAGAAACTACTGCCCATGTTAGAATTATCCGCCAATCTTGGCAACAGGGCTTTCTTGAAGGTGAAGTCAGCGCTGGTAATTTTCAATGGCATTTCCAGTGGCATTTTCGTCGGGGGGAACTTTCTGTAAAGCCTTCCCAAGGTCGTGCTTTAATTAAAGAACCTCTAGGACGGTTTTTAGAACAACAAGATTATCAATTAGAACCTGGGGGGGATTATGCTTTTACAATTCGGGCTGAACTCTAAATTATTTGTTAGTTAGTCGGTTCAGGTATCTTTCAATTAGAAGGACTGCCACAATATCATCTATTGCCCTGGGAGGTTGACGCATTCCTTTGGGTAATAGTTTAATTATACCCTGGGGTGGATACATCTGCCAATAGCGATCGCGTGCTTCTAAGGTAGAATAACGTTCATCAACTAAAATAATATTTGTGGGTTTACTTAATTCTTGATTAAGTTGCTGTTTCCACTTTTTAGCTGTTGTTTGATCTCCCATCACTATTAATGATACAGGAAACTTTTGCAATTGTACTTCAATGTTAGCGATCGCCTCTTCTGCTAATATCACTTTATGATAATACAGTTGTCTATCTAATCCCATTACCGCAATACCACATTTATCACGACCAGGATCAAATCCTAAAACTACAGGTTGTGTATTAGTCATTGGTTATTAGTCATTAGTTCTTTGTTGTTATCAATTTTTACTGTAAGTCAATCATTTGTTATTGTAAGTCAATCATTTATAATTGTAAATTCGTCATTTGTTATTGTAAATTAATTATTTGTTATTGTAAATTAATTCAGTAATTGTGTAAAGTTTTGCTTTGTTATTAGTTTATGTTAAATTGATTTTTGATTGTTCACGTAGTGAAAAGAATTTGTCCATTTAATAAAGCCACTAATTTTATTCTTAATGGACCAATAGTATAAGTATCCTCTGCGGCTACGGCTTTAACTTCTATCTCTTGCTCTGTTTGCTGTAATTGAGTAACAAAGCGAACAAAAGTCCCTTCTACTTCTACAGCTTCAACAATTCCCGCATTTCGAGCGCGAAATTGAGAAGCAGAAACTAGCAAATCTAGACGTTGACGCAGTTGGTCAGATGTCATATTAATTAAATCGGCTGTAGTTGTAGCCAGTACCTCACCTGATGAAAACACTAGTTGATTTCGGGCTGCATCTGCAAAAAATTCGATTTGCTTTTCACCTCTAACGTAATTACCTGCTGAAAAGATTCGTACTACATATTCTCGACCATCTTTAATTTGTGCAATTAATTGATCAACTTGATTTTTAGTCACACGCAGTATTTCTGTATTTGTAGATTTAGCGCCAGGTTCAGTTAATTGAATATTGGCATTACGATTAGCTTCTTGTAAAATTTGGATAATTGCCTGAGTTGCCATAATAGGTTTATCAACAGTAATTAACCCTGCCACTATCACTTGACCCCTAACTAAACCTAATTTACCCAACCGGAGATCACGGTAAGACTGATAATATTTTTCTAATCTAGCTACTTCTTGTTCTAAAAATTTTTGTTGTTTTTCCAATTCTTGTAAACGAGATTCTCTTGTCAGAATAATTTCTTCTCGTTGTTTAATTTGTAGATTGCGGTTTTGAATCAGCTTATCTAATTTAGTAATTTTGCGATCGCGTTTTTCAATAGCCGTCTTTGCCTCATCAATAGCTTGCTTACTTTGAGCATACAATCTTTCTCGTTCTGACTTTAATTCTTGCACTGCACTTTGTAATGTCAGGCGCTGATTGTAAAGAGTTTGTAATTCAGTTTTAGCTTGTTGATATTGAACCACAATTCCACCGAGACGACGTTGAGTTTCATAAAGTCGTACTTGAGTTTTAGCCTGTTGGTTAAGAGTACGATTCAATTGAGATTGTGTAGCTTTTTGTTTAGTATTTGCCGCTCGCAAATATTTATTGATAGTTTGTAATTCCTGTTGTACCTGACTTCGTTCTTGTCTGCTTTGATTTAACTCACGTTCTACCTGACCTTTTTGAGTTTCTGCGGTTTTCAGTTGTTCCCGCTTTTGTCCCAAGTCCCTTTGAATATCCTCCAACTCAAATAAACCCTTTCGCAATCCTTCATCAGCAGCAAATAGAATTGCTAAAGTGGTTGCAGAAATCAGACCACCCGTAAAAATAGTCACAATTACAGCGGTTTTTTTCGGACGCAAGTTGAAGAGTGAGAGACGTGCTTTACCAACTCGTGTGCCGATGCGATCGCCCACGGTGGCAATCACGCCTCCCAGGATGAGAATTGCTGCAATTAGGATGTAACCAGTGGTCATTGTTAGCTACGGAAATGCTGACCAGTCTAGCCTACTACGTTCAACCATTGTCTGTGGATAAATAATCAATGGAGTGGGGGTAATTTTGGAATTGGTTGCCCCTAATATCTAAAAATTCGTACCAATTCCATTACCTGACCAAAAAATTTTAGATTTTAGATTTTAGATTGGGAATTTTCGGTACAACCCTCGCCCCTTCAGGGCAGAACTAATCCAAAATCGCTAATTTAAAATCCCCAAGCTCCACACTTTAGGGTGGAGTCAATCCAAAATCCAAAATCGTAAATCCAAAATCTATTGACCTTACCCCATAAATTATAAATTTTAAGTAAATTGCTTACTTAAAGCGACAGGTTTATGCACAGTAATCTTCTTTTTATGAATGGAAATCATTTTTTTCTCGCGTAAATCTCCCAGGAGTCTAGTCACAGTAACGCGAGTCGAGCCAATTGCTTCAGCGATCGCCTGATGTGATAACTTCAGATCAATGGTAATGCCATCAGCAGAAGGAACGCCAAAATCACGACAAAGAATCAGTAAAAAACTAATTAACCGTGAACCCATGTCGCGGTGAGCCAGAGTTTCAATCATCATCTCCGTCTGGAGAATCCGCGAAGACAGCCCTCGCAGCATTAACATTGATAATTCTGGATTTTCCTTTAGTGACTGCTCCACTTGTTCAATTGGCGCTGAAAGCAATTCTACAGTGGTAAATGCCACTGCATGATAAAATCGATCAGACTTATTACCTGTCAATAGAGACAGCACGCCAAAAACGCTATTTTCCCTCAGCAGAGCCACCGTTATTTCTTCTCCTGCTTCATACACCCTCGACAGTTTCACCGCACCCTTGAGAAGAAAATAAACTCGTTCAGCAGGATCTCCCGGAAAAAAGATCGTCTTATTGCGTTCAAACGTCTCGACAACCGGGGGAAAAGCCCCGGTGGCCATCTGACGAAAAACATTTGCTAGGGCTTTGTCTTGTGTCACGATCATCTCCCTTCCCCTACCCAATGCCAGAAAAACAAAAACTAATTACCTAAGAATACACCTGAAAAATCAATAAAGCACCGTTATTTTTTTTGTTTTTCCTATACCCAAATTCATATTTCCTAACCCTTCGTTGATTATGATACATAATTTTGGTTCAGGTTAGCTAGTAATTATTGATAAGTAGTTCTGCTAGTTATCGTCTCCAGGTTTTGCCCCAAAGCTGGGAAATTTCTTGAGAATCTTTACAAATATGGTTATGATTTGCCGGGTACTTCCTGCCTACTCTTTGCGGATTTTAGAAAATTTCTAGGCTCACAAAGTTAAACTAGGGTCAGATTCTAGTATGCTCCTAATGATGAATTATATTAGCAAAGTTTATGCTGAATCTGTCTGGAAAAAATGCCCTAGTTACAGGTATTGCCAATAACCGTTCTATCGCTTGGGGAATTGCCCAGCAACTGCACAAAGCGGGGGCTAATTTGGGTATTACCTACTTGCCAGATGACAAGGGTAAAATGGAAAAAAAAGTGGCTGAATTGGTAGAACCGCTCAACCCTAGTTTGTTTCTGCCCTGCAATGTTGAAAATGACGAGCAAATTCAATCTACTTTTGAAACTATCCGGCAAGAATGGGGGAGATTAGATATTCTAGTCCATTGTTTGGCTTTTGCTAAAAAGGAAGATTTGACCGGAGGTTTTAGCCAAACTTCCCGTTCTGGTTTCAATACAGCTTTAGAAGTTAGCACTTATTCTCTTGTACAGTTAAGCGGTGCTGCTAAACCTTTGATGACTCAAGGCGGAAGTATTATTACTCTTACATATTTGGGAGCAGTTAGAGCAATTCCTAATTATAATGTTATGGGTGTGGCTAAAGCAGGTCTAGAAGCCAGTGTTCGTTATTTAGCAGCCGAATTTGGTCCTGAAAATATTCGTGTTAATGGCATTTCGGCTGGTCCTATTCGCACTTTAGCTTCTTCTGCCGTCGGTGGTATCCTAGATATGATTCATCATGTTGAAAAAGTAGCCCCGCTCCGTCGCACTGTCACTCAATTAGAAGTAGGTAATACAGCCGCTTTTTTGTGTAGTGATTTGGCAAGCGGTATTACTGGACAAATCCTGTATGTAGATGCGGGATATGAAATCATGGGGATGTAAGAAGAGGCCGGGAGCAGGGGGCAGGGAGAATATTTATTGCCCCTATTACCCATTACCCATTACCCATTACCCATTACCTATTGCAACTGACAAATGACAACGGACAACAAACAAACACCTCGCATAGTCTCAGTTCACCGTACTACTGGTGAAACAAATATTTATGTCACTATCAACCTTGATGGTACAGGTATATGTAAAGTATCTACTGGTATTCCCTTTTTAGATCACATGCTTCATCAAATCGCCTCCCATGGGTTATTTGACCTGGATATTCAAGCTCAAGGTGATTGGGAAATTGATGATCATCACACTAATGAAGATGTGGGAATTACCTTGGGACAGGCATTATTTCAAGCTTTGGGAAATAAAAAAGGAATTGTCCGTTTCGGTAATTTTACTGCTCCTTTAGATGAAGCCTTGGTACAAGTGTCCTTAGATTTCTCCGGTAGACCTCATCTAAGTTATGGTTTGGTAATTCCTACTCAACGGGTGGGGACTTATGATACACAATTGGTGCGGGAGTTTTTTGTGGCCTTGGTAAATCATAGCCAAATGACGTTACATATTCGTCAATTAGATGGTATTAATTCCCATCATATTATTGAAGCTGCTTTTAAAGCCTTTGCTAGAGCTATGCGAGTAGCAGCGGAAATTGATCCACGTCGAGCAGAAACCATTCCTAGTTCCAAAGGTGTATTATAAAAATTCCCGACAGCGGTTAATATGTAGATAGTTCTCAATAGTCAGTAGTTGATAATTTCACGTCCATGAATTCTGTTGCAGACAACTCCAATGCTCGACAAAATCCCCTAGACAAACAACCTGTAGTCCTGACTTGTGAACTACGAAAAGTCTATCGCACCGGATTTTGGCTCAATCAAAAAGTTGTATCCCTGAAAAACTGTTCTTTACAAGTGTATCCAGGAGAAACCTTTGGCTTGCTCGGTCCCAATGGTGCGGGTAAAACCACTTTGTTAAAATTGTTGTTGGGAATTATCCGCCCCACATCTGGAAGGGGATTATTATTAGGTCAACCCATAGGTGACGTTAAAGTTAAACAACATATTGACTACCTCCCGGAAAATCCCTATTTATACGACTATCTCAGTGGTTGGGAATTTTTAGAGTTAGCAGCGGGTTTATTTCAAATTCCCCAAAAATTACAACCTCAACGTATTCCCCAATTAATGGATAGCTAGTTTAGAATTTGGTGCTGATGGTTGTTGGCAAGGTATACTCGAAGAAAATGACTATGATTTTCTATCTAGTCTGGGTTTGATGGGTGGAAAAATCATTACCATGAATCTATCACGTCAATCTCTAGAAGAGTTTTTTATTCAGCAAATTCAAACCAGAAATCATACCCTGTCTGAATTGATTTAATCAGATAGCAAACGAAATCAGAAAGTAGCACTTTATCGTTTTTGCTTGATGGTAAATGGCTGTCCAGGGTATCAGCTATGGCGAATAGATTGGTGATTAAGATAACTAACATTGGTAAATTTTCATGGATAAATCAGCCATAAGTAGTAATTTTATTTTTCACAAGACTGCTATATTTACAGCTTAATCTGTAGTACCACAGTAGATTTCAGAGGTGTTTAAAAGGTCTAAATTCATATTTGTCGAAAACTTTAAAATATGCTCTTAGGTAAAAGTCAAACAAGGTAAAAATGGAAAGCGTGTAGAGATATCTAAAAAATAAAATTATGAATCTGATATTTTAGAAAAAAATCTCTGAGGAGAAGTGGAAAATATAGAATCGAAAATTGTTATAAAAATTGAGAATTAAATTGTCTAAATAAATTTAGAGGTGAATTAACTTCATGGAAAATATAAAATCCATATCCCAAAGCAATAAATTACAATTACTTATGTCCGGAAAATTAAAGATTTATGAGAAAATAAAATTGTTGAGCCACTGCGATGTTTAGGTGTAATCAACGTTAAAATGTTTCAGAATAACTGCAAATATCGTTATCTCCAAGTCTCAGGTAAGTATGCTTAATAAAAATTTGTGTAAATTCCTCACCCATTCAACCATGAGTTTAGCATTGCTAACAACCGTCAACATCGCTTTACCATCTGCGAGTATGGCACAGAGGCAGTCAGTAAAATCAACATCTAGTATAGTTACAGATTACTTATTAGGAGGCGGTGATCTCATCCGTGTAAATGTATTTGAAGTTCCAGAATATACAGGTGAATATCAAATTCCTCCTGGTGGTGCAATTAATATGCCTTTAATTGGTAGTGTACCCGTTTCTGGCTTAACAACTGAACAGGCCTCTGATACCATTGCGAAAAGATATTCTCGTTTTCTCAAACGTCCTCTGATTTCTGTTAACTTGTTATCACCTCGTCCCATAAATGTGTTTGTAGCTGGAGAGGTAACCAGGCCTGGAGCTTACACCCTCAGCTTACAAGGGGGAGCAGGGAATAACCCCGGTGTGCAATACCCAACGGTATTAGCTGCCCTAACTATAGCCCAAGGTGTGACATTAGCAGCAGACGTGACTCAAGTGCAATTACGGCGCAAAGTAGGGCGTTCTGGAGAGCAGACGGTTTCCCTAAATTTAAAGGAATTGACTCAAACAGGGCGAATTTCCCAGGAAATTACCTTACGAGATGGAGATACCATTATTGTTCCCACTGCTACTAGCCTAAATGTGGCTGAAGCTCGGAATCTCTTTGCAGCTAACTTTGCTGCTAGTCAAACTTCACCCCGCACAGTGGTGGTAATTGGTCAAGTTTACCGTCCCGGTTCTTATCTTGTCACCGCTGGAAATGCGGGTGGAGGAGAGGGTGGTGGTGCTGGTGGTGGTTTACCCACTGTGATGCGGAGTTTACAACTAGCTGGGGGAATTACGTCCCTTGCAGATGTACGGAAGATTAAATTACGCCGTCCTACTCGAACTGGTACGGAACAAACTATAGATATCAACCTTTGGCAATTACTACAAAGTGGTGATATCAATCAAGACATTGTGGTGCAAGATGGAGATACAATCGTCATTCCTACAGCTACAGACATTAGTGCGGCTGAAGCTACGCAATTGGCTACCACTACTTTATCGCCAAATACTATTGAAGTGGGTGTAGTGGGTGAAGTCAAAAGACCGGGAGCGGTAAGATTACAACCCAATAGCTCTTTAAATCAGGCATTATTAGCTGCTGGTGGTTTCAATGATAGTAGAGCCAGTAAAGGAAGTATAGAACTCATCCGCCTCAATGCCAATGGTACAGTTACTAAACGTCCAATTAAAGTGGATTTATCTAAAGGAATTAATGAAGAAACTAATCCGATCCTGCGTAATAATGATGTTGTCGTAGTTGATCGCAACGTTTTAGCTAAAACAGGTGACAGAGTTAATACTGTAGCTGGTCCTTTAGGGACTATCTTGGGGATTATCAGACTATTCACTACTGGATTTTAGGTTATTTAGGAAAGGTAAAGTAATGGTTTTCTAGATTTCCCACCAAAAAATCTAGGACTAAAATATGGTTATAATATGACTTAGTTACTTAGTCAGCAATTAATAATTAAATTAATAATTATAGTAATTATAAGTATAGCAATAATCGCCTATAATATCAAGGCAGGTTAATTATTAACAATTCTCATTCAAAAACTACACATTTAACCCATTTAAAATTACAGTTAGTTAATACACGGTATAACCATCACCCTGAAATCAATTCTGCCCAAAGCTGAAAGAGGAGAAGATCATGGACCCAATAATTTTGATTATATTTTTAGCTCTGGTAGGTTACGCCTTGGCCTCTGCAAAGATGGTAAATCAAGGGAATGTCGCTTTAGTTGAACGATTGGGGCGATATCATCGTAAACTTAACCCTGGACTGAGTTTCATCGTTCCCATCATTGATCAGATTGTGATGGAAAACACAACCAGAGAGCAGCTTTTAGATATTAAACCGCAAAATGTAATTACTAAAGATGGTATCTATTTAGAAGTAGATGCAATTGTTTATTGGCGCATTCAGGACATTGAAAAAAGCTTTTATGCCATTGATGATCTAGAACAGTCTCTAGCAAACATAGCCACAACTACCCTCCGGGAAAATATCGCCCAAAATTCCTTGGAGGATACTAATATGTCTAGAGATCAGATAGACAAAACTATATTAAGCGTATTAAATTCAATTACATCCACCTGGGGAGTTGAAATTACGCGATTAGATATTCAGAGTATCACCCCACCTGAGACTGTACGCAAGTCAATGGAAGAGCAACAGAACGCACAAATTAAAAAACGAGCCGCGATTTTAGCCGCCGAAGGGGAAGAAGAAGCGGCCGTTAAGAGGGCAAAAGGAACTAAAACATCTATAGAGATCATTTCTGAAGCCTTGCGTTCTCATCCTGAAAGTAAGGATATTTTACGGTATCTTGTTGCCCAAGATTACGTAGACGCTAGTGAGAAACTGGGTGCAAGCAATAATGCCAAAATTGTGTTTGTAGATCCTGCCAACTCAACGGAAATGTTTCAGGAGTTGATTTCTGATTCGGTACAAGAAAATCATAGTAAAAACCCTGGTAACGGTAACGGTAATGGTAATGGAGCTAATTAATACAGCGTATTTCATCTAGGTTAGGTACACTTTGAGCGGGCAAGATGCCCGCACCACGAGATTTTTATGATTAATACCTGTACCTCATCACATCGGAAACTGGTGTAATTAGTAGGAATAACGAAAAATGGCATCTGTCACCAGAGTTACCTCTTGCATTTCTTGAACATCGTGAACTCGCAGGATATCTGCACCATTAAAAATAGCTGCACAACAGGCTGCGGCTGTTCCCCAAATCCGTAATGTTGGATCTGGTTGCTTGAGGATATTACCGATAAAACTTTTGCGAGATGCCCCTACTAAAATCGGAGCATTAAGTGTTTTTAGCGATCGCAAACGCCGGAAAATTTCTAAATTCTGCTCATGATTTTTAGCAAAACCAATACCAGGATCAATAATGATTTTATTTTGGTCAATTCCCGCCAGGATAGCATCAGTAATTCTCTGAGATAAAAAGCTGTAAATATCACCTATTAAGTTTTGATAATCTGTGAGATTGACCATGGTTTGAGGGTTTCCACGGATGTGCATTAAGATAATTGGCACGTTTAAACTGGCTACGGTTGGCAGCATTTCGGGGTCATAAGTACCAGCAGAAATGTCATTTACTAAATCTGCTCCCGCGTTGATAGCTGCTTTAGCTACCTCAGCCCTCGTTGTATCTACAGAAAGAGGGACATCAACTACTGGGCGTAGCTCCTCCAAAACAGATATAACCCGATCAAGTTCCGCATCTACTGATATTTGCTTCGCCCCCGGACGAGTTGATTGTCCACCAATATCAATGATATCAGCGCCAGCGGCAACCATTGCTTGTGCTTGGGTTAAAGCGGCGGAGATAGTATTAAATTTACCACCATCACTAAAACTATCAGGAGTGACATTTAAAATCCCCATGATATAAGTCCGCCTTCCCCAGACAAAACAGTGATTTCCGATAGTTAATTGGTCAAGCATTATACATAATCCAAATTGATAATTACCCCAATCCCCAATCCCCATTATTGATAATTGACAATTCTGGCAAAACTATCAGCTTCTAGACTAGCTCCACCAACGAGAGCGCCGTCAATTTCTGGTTGTGCCATAATTTCATCAATATTATTCGGTTTAACTGAACCGCCATACTGAATAGGAACTAGGGGATTAGTCAATTGACCACGAATTAAGCCAATTACCCGATTTGCTTCCTTCGATTCACAGGTATCACCAGTACCAATAGCCCAAATTGGTTCATAGGCAATAATCAAGTTGTTTTGATCAATATCTACCAAGTCCTTTTCTAACTGGGTGCTAATTATTGATTCTGTTTCCCCCGCGTCTCGTTGTTGTTTAGTTTCCCCAACACAGAGAATGGGAGTGAGTCCATGTTTTTGAGCGGCCTTGAGACGGAGATTGACAGTTACGTCTGTTTCCCCAAAGAATTGCCGTCTTTCACTGTGTCCAATAATGACATAACGCACACCGATTTCTGTGAGCATAGGGGCAGCGATTTCCCCCGTATATGCTCCATTTTCTTCCCAGTGGACGTTTTGCGCTCCCAAATTTACACGGCTACCATGCAAAAATCTGGACAGCAGGCTTAAATCGGTGAAAGGAGGACATAATACCACTTCTCGTACTGAGGGGGTTTCCTCCAGGTGAGGCAAAAATCCGCTTAAAAAGGCTGCGGATTCTGCCTGGGTTTTAAACATTTTCCAGTTACCAGCAATAACGATTTTCCGCACAGGTGATTTAATCAAAATTTTAATGCTACTAGATGCACTTTTTAATTTACTACTTTTTTAGGACTATTCACGAAGCAGAATTACAACAGAGAACAGGAAACACATTATTTAATGTATTAAATATCGCTTGTGTAAAATAGAAAAATACTTACCCATCCCTAATAGAGAAATTCTAGAACATATATATTTACTACGTTTATTTATCTGTAATCAAGGCATTAATATTTTCATTACAGCCTGTTTTTTTAATTCTTAGCACTGCATTGTACTTACTTTTAAATGATTTTGTCTTAACTTGAATTTGTGTTGATGTTATAGGGCATCTAGTTGTGATGACATAGCAATATTTGGGAACATTTTTATAACCTTGGGATATAACTTTAATTGTATTTTCAATTTGTGCAAATGCGTGTTCTACATCAGAACCTTTTAACTCTATATAAATTTCAATATAAGGTTCATTAATAATTAGTAACCAATCACATTTAACTCCTTGAATATCTAAACAACCATCTACTTTAACTTTAGTCACTTCTATTAATTTTTCATTCGTAAAAATTATTTTACTACTTTTCTTTTCTTCTATTAATATATTTTTATGGCTGATTTTTTCGGAACATTTATCTAAATCCACAGATGTTATTCTCCCAATTCAAGTTCTATTAATTTTTCAAACACTTGACTAAATTCGTTGGATACTTCATCAATGATATTTGCGTCAATCAAGTTATTGTCTTCATTGATCAAACTTTCAATCATACCATTTTTGATGGTGTAAGCAGCAACATCATTAATATCTAATATTTGACTTTCTGGAACTATTTTAAATAAATCTTTTAGTAAATCATTTTGTTCAGGTTTCTCTCTTAATGCTTTCAGAGTATTACCTGCTTGAATTAGGTTATTAAAAGCAGTTAGTATATAAGGACTGTGAGTAGTTATAATAAATTTATGCTTTTTTTCGGTTGCATTAAAAACTTGACTGATTAAACTTATAACGTGTTTTTGTGATGTAGGAAATAAATGTGCTTCTGGTTCTTCTATAATGAAAAGTGTTGTTGAACTAATAAAAGGCAAAATAGCTAATATAAGTGTCATAGGTAGGGCTTCCTGTTGTCCAGAAGATGAATGTGATAAATTAGTTCTTCTATTTTTGTTTGTTTCGTTAGTGTATAATATCCAGTCCTGATCTTTTTCGTATGAATAATTACCCACTATTATCTGATTAATTAATTCATCAATTGAATCATTTAGCTTAAACGCATGAATCAATTTTCTAAGATGATAAAAATTTTTTACTCTTTCATAAGCCGAACCAAATTCTTTCAGAAAATAATCTATGACTATATTTTCGGACAAAAAGGAAAAAATATTATTTTGTAAATTAGCAAAAAACGACCTCCCCGCAGGGATAAAAGTTACCAATTCAAGACTATTAAAATGATTATCTCTCAGAATATATTCAGTGAAAATTGTATTGTAATATTCTTCTATTTTCTCAGGGTTATTTTCTGCATATTCAATGGTTTTCTTATTATAGTCGCTTAATATTTTTCTGCGAACTTTAACTAAATGTTCAGAATATATCAAAGATAATTTAGACTTCTTATCATCTGATTTTTGGTTATTCAAAGCTATGGAATAACTATCAAATTCATATAAAATTTGAAACTCCTGATTTTTCCAAGAATATTCCGGGAATATAATTTTAAACGTTGTAATTATACTTCTATCAAATTCTGCTTTTTTTTGCTTATTCTGGATTGAAGAACGATATTTAATGAAAAAATCTTTAAAGAAATAAACTAATTTAGCAATTACACTTTTACCACTAGCTTGCTGTCCGATAATAATATTTATCTTGGATAAATTAAATTCAATATCTTTGATATTTAAAAAGTTTTTTACTGTCAGTTTTTCCATAAGTGCAATATATTATCAGTAATACAAGTGTATTACTAGGAAAATAAGTCATTGATGAATTGTACACGATATTTTAGAAATTTAAAATCAGAATAAATACGATTTTTTGAGGTATTGTAAAAATTATAATTCTCTAATGTATAAAAACTGGTGCGTTACGCTGCACTAACGCACCCTACGTCTGTATTACTTAACTAATCCCAAAAACCGAACCAACTGTGGACTTAATCGAATTTCCTGCATCTTTTAAGGCCTGACTGAATGGTTGCTTATTTTGCAAAAATACCCGCGCACAATTGCGTCCTGGCATTCCCGAAATTGAACCACCTGGATGTGTACCAGCACCAGTTAAAAACAGATGATCAATGGGGGTTTTATAATTAGCTAATTCGGGCAAAGGTCGGAAAAAGATCATTTGATCCATAGTCATATCAATATGATAATAATTGCCTTTATATGCTCCTAATCTTTCCCCTAATTCTGCTGGACTTTCTACCCTTCTAGCGATGGTTGCTTTTTTCACATTTGGGGCATAAGTTGCTAATTTATCAACCACTCTATCAGCAACTTGATTTTTCAAATCATCAGTCCAACCTGTACCTTTTAAACCTGTACTTTTTGCACCAGCAATTTGATAAGGAGCGAAAAATTCAATCCATAAAGTATGTTTCCCTGGCGGTGCTAAACTAGGGTCAAGGGCGCTAGGCATAACCACATACATCGAGGGGTCAGAATCGGGAATTTCGCCGATTGTACATTTATTATGAGCCTGTTCAACATGATTCATAGAATCGGCAATTAAAATTGAACCAATCAGATATTCATCTTTATGTTCATGATGAGAAAAATGCAAAGGTTCATCTAATGCCAAATCTATTTTGAGGATGGTTTCATTATTGTTGATAATGCGACGTTCTAGCCTTTCCCATAAATCAGGGTCAACTGCATCAATATCACTTTTTTCAGTCATTTGTAAGAATAATCTTTGGGCATCAATATTAGAAATTACTCCATGTTTAGCCATAAATTCCTTACCACCAGTCACCCTGACTCCTACCGCTTTACCATCATCAATTAAAATCTTTTCTACGTGCTGGTCTGTGAGAATTACCCCACCTTTACTATTAACTAATTTCACCAATGCTTGCACCAATGCACCCGTACCGCCGCGAGGTCTAGCCATACCAGGATGATGGCGCATAGCCATCATCATGACTCCAATTGCCAGATTTTTTTGTGAAGGTGGCGCACCTAATTCTGATGCTAATCTTGATAGGGGTGCTTTTAAAAATTCTTCATCAAACCATTCATTGAGAATATCCTCCGCACTATTTAACATTGTGCGCACAAAATCGAAACTTTTCGCCGGAGAACCGACAACAGAAACTAAATCTTTAACTTGTTGGAAATTGTAATTACCAAAAATATCTATAATTGACTTTGGTGAGGCATTAAACATGGGAGTCATGGCGTTAATTGCCCGTTGCCAATAATTGGTAAATTCGGCGTATTTTTTAGCATCTCGTTGATTATAACGAGCGATTTCTGCACAGGTTTTTTCTAAGGATTTATGTGCCAAGAAATATTTACCGTCCGGGTGAGGACAAAATACAACTGGGTCACATTCTAGATATTCCAAGCCGTATTTTGTCAGTTCTAATTCTTCCACCACTGGACCTAAATGAATAAATTCATGGTCAATGGCACACAAATTAAATTTAAACCCTGGTACTTCTGGGATACATTCTTCAGTTGTAGCAGCACCACCTGGGACAGGACGTTTTTCTAATAGCAGAACACTATAACCTGCTTTGAGTAAATAAGCCGCACAAACTAAGCCGTTGTGTCCAGCACCGATAATAATAACGTCGTATTCTTGCATATTTTGATGAGATAAAAACCTGGCTCTTTTATATTATTATATTTAGGGAATCTAAGCAAATGTTAAAAAAAGTGGAAGATAAACCTAAATCCCCGACTTCCATAAGAAGTGGGGGATATTGTTGGTTGTTAGTATATCAAACTGCTGTTGCTTCTAAAATTGCAGATTTTGGTTGACGAATATTTTGAATTTCCAAAGTTATCGGACTACTCGGTCCTGTAACTAAACCCCGTCTTTGAGGTTTGATTTCATGGGTATCAACTAATTTCATTGACCATGTTTTTAGGACTTTTGCTAAGATCAATTTCATTTCCATTTGGGCAAATGCTAAACCTATACAACGTCTTGCACCACCACCAAAAGGTAGAAATTCATAAGGTGAAAATTGTCTTTGTAAAAAGCGTTCTGGCTGAAATTTCTCATGTTCAGGATAAGTATCTTCGCGGTGATGAGCTAAATAAATTGAACCGATGATAATTGTACCTGGTTCGAGTTGATAACCACAGAGAGAAATAGGGTTTTTAACTCTTCTGGGAAAAGCTAACATTCCCACGGGATAAATCCTTAATGTTTCATTACAAACAGCAGTTAAATATGGCAATTTAAAGACAGTATTAGAGTCATAATTTTCTCCTAAACTATCCAATTCTGCTAATAACTTTTCTTTAACTTCTGGGAGTTTATGAATCCAGTAAAAAGCCCAAGAAATAGCTGTGGCTGTAGTTTCATGACCTGCAACTAGTAAAGTCATCAATTCATCCCTTAATTCTGCATCAGTCATAGGTTGACCGTTTTCATCTTGAGCAGACATAAGTAAATTAAGAATATCTGTACGGTCAGGATCAAAATTTTCTCTTCTTTCTCGAATTTCCTGATAAATAAGTTGGTCGGCTTGTTGCTGTTTCTTCATTTGTTGTTTCCAAATTTCTGAAATCCCAAAGGTTTCTTTTAATTTGGGAAAATAGAGAAAAATCACCCTCCAAGGAGTGCTACCCTGTTCTAAAATTTCACAAAGTAAATGTTTAAGTTTTTCTGCTCGTTCTCCTTCATAAATGCCAAAAACAGCTTCCATCATTACCTGAAGAGTGATATCTTGGGTAATGTTCCTAATATTAAAAGATTGATTTTTTGGTTGTTGATTAAAAACTTTTGTGGTAATATTCTCAATTAATTCTGAATAAGTTCGCATTCTTTCCCCATGAAAAGGAGGCATAATTAATTGACGTTGACGTTGATGTGCTTTACCACTAAGACTAATGACAGAATTTTTGCCCAGTAAATATTCAAAAATACTGTTTAAATCTCCTGGTGCTTCCAACTCTTTTTGATCATTACTTAACACCTGCTGCATTGCTTCAGGAGAATGAACAAATAACATCGGTGGTAAATTACCCTGTAATTTTAGAGCAAAAACATCTCCATAATTTTTAGCACATTCCATCATATAAGGCATAGGTCTGAATATCCAGTTTAAGACTTGAATAATAGATATTCCTTTGGGTTGTGGTAGCATTTGCATCATATTCTCCTGTTGTTATCAAAAAAAAACAATTCAATTATATACATAATAACTCAACTTCAAGTATAAATCATCTTGGGGTAATTATAACTTTTCAGCCAGAAAATCTAAAAACCAAGCGAATTATTCTTAATTTCTATCTCCAGATACTTGTCAACAACGATATTTCAATACCATAGAAACAAGAGATTGATTCCCTTTTGCTTCCCTCTTTCTTCCTCCTTCCTGTACTTTGTACCTATCCTTACGGAACAATCCGCGAACGTAAATGTAGTTAATTTCATCAATATCTACAACTAAACACAAAATAACGGAAAAATCAATCATCACTTAGTTATAGTAATTTTCAGAAAAAGCAATTAATTATTAGAACCTTAAAGATGTAAAATATTTATTAAATTAAACCAGAATCTCTAGTTTTTTCGATTTTATTAAGGTACTCAGCATGACAGCAATTACGCAAAATACGGCTTCCGCAGTTCCGAATTTTTGTCTAGGGATACAATATTTTGGGGAAGTATTGCCAGATTTTCAAACTTATGGTACAGTACCAGCGATCGCATCTGGTCAAAAAGCAGTAGCAAATCCTACCGATACAAATGCAGTATATCAAACTTTATTGGCTGCTGATGCCTTGCGCTACCTGACGCTACAAATCACTGGTAGTAAGGCTTCTGGACACCCCGGTGGTTTTGCCAGTCAAGCGGAAGCTTATGCAGCTTTGGTCATGCTTGGGCATAAAAACATTATCACCGAAGTGGGACACCATGCCCCTGGTTTTTATAGTGCCATGTTTTTAGACCGATCTTTAGAAGACATGGGCATTTCTACTGTACAACAATTGCGTGATCGCTTTCGGGAAAAACACGGATTATTAGGACATTTATCCGGTTATATTCCCGGTATTTTAGCACCTGCCGGACCTTTAGGACAAGGGCAACATTTCGCCATGGCCGCCGCATTGTTACACCGTGACAAACTCTTCCCCTTTACAGTGGGAGACGGAGGACTAGGTGAACCCTACATCATGAGTTCCATGGCACATTTTAACACGGCTTACCCCACTGTTACAAACTTTTTACCAGTTTTAGTGTGGAATGGTTACAGCCAAGAACATCATAGCATGGTATCTTTAAAAACTAACGACGAAATGATCGCCTATTGGAAAGGTAACGGTTTTGCCGAAGTCGTGTTAGTCAATGCTAAAGACTTTGATGATCAAAACCAACCCGGTGATTATGTGGATAGTACCGCTTTCTCCTTCCAAAAACGGTTAGAATTTACCAAAGCGGTACTAGTAGGCATGGATAAAGCTGCCCGTTCCGCTTTAAGTGGCACATTAACAGTATTTATTATCAAACAACTCAAAGGGGCAGGGGTTCATGCTTTAGGTGCAAAATCCCATAACTTATATCCTAAAGATACCTTAGACGCGCCCCATATTGTCACCGCCTTACAAAAACGGGCTTTATGTGCCGAGGCATGGCAAACGGTCCGTACAAATGCGGAACGGGCAGGGGGTGGACCAGCAGCGAAAACCGCAGTGACAGAATTTGAATTACCCCTAGCAGAAATTGGCGAATTACCATTAGAAGAATATGCAGTGGGTGGAGAACCAAAAGTTTCAACTACTGCAATGGGAAGGCTAGTAGGAATAGTCGGAAATAAAGATAAAAACTTCCTGGTAACAAACGCCGATGGTAACGAAGCATCAGGAATTGCTAACATTAACCAAGCCTTAAAAATCAACCATCCTACTACCGATGAATTATATAATCAAGCTCCAGGAGGTCAAGTTTACGAACCTTTGAGCGAAGATGCTTGTGCCGGATTAGCCGCTGGTTTATCCTTAATGGGGGCGAGAACCTTGTGGTGTTCTTATGAATCTTTTGCCATCAATGGATTACCAATTTGGCAAACTGTCACCCAAGCAATGGCAGAATTAAGACGCAAAACACCGTCAACGATTACATTATTTACAGCCGGAGCATTAGAACAAGGACGAAACGGTTGGACACACCAAAGACCAGAAATAGAGGCTTATTTTGCATCATTGATGAGAACAGGAAATGTATTTCCATTATTTCCACCCGATGCTAACAGTATTCAAGGTTGTTATGACTGGGCTTTGCAAACAAAAAATAAGGGAATTGTCATTACAGCCAGTAAGTCTCCTTTACCCATTAGAACGACTTTAAAACAAACAGCAGAAGGGTTAGAAAATGGCGCGATTTTATTACATGAAATTGCGGGAGGGAAGACTGTTGTATTTGCTGTCATTGGCGATATGACCTTAATTCCCGTATTTGAAGCGGCGGCATTTTTAGAGACTGAAGGTATTGGTGTGAAGATTATTTCTATTATTAATCCTCGCCGTTTATATCGTCCTCATGATACAGCTTGGGATACTTGTTCTGAACCTGATAACGGTTTTTTAAGTGATGCCGATTTTGAGCAATTGTTTGGTGGAGATGCCTTAATTGGTGTTACAGGTGGCGCTGCGGCGATGTTAGAACCGATTATGTTACGCAGTAATTCTAAGCGTGATTCTTTTGCCTGGAAGCGTGGGGAAACTACGGCTAGTGCGGGTGAGTTGATGGCTTTTAATGGGTTGACTGCGGAGGCTTTGACTAAGCGGGCTATTGAGTTGGTGCATTAATTAGAACGCAGATGTACGCAGATTAACGCGGATGTTTTGGCGTTGGGTTGCGTACATTTGCTGATTTTATACGCTATGAAACTCAACAATATAATAATTCAAATTCCCAAGTTATCAAATTAATTACCTGATAGAAAAATCTTGACAAAATTACTAGACTAAAAACATCAAAATCTGTTATGCTACCAATGGTATGATTATAGGTAGGATATGGCTAAAATCTCAATTTCATTGCCAGATGAACTACTAAATTACATTGACCAAAAAGTTGATAACCGTAGTGCGTTGATTGAAAGTCTTTTGAAACAATGGCAAGAACAAAAACAAAATAAAGCACTAGCCGCAGCTTGCGCTTTGGTTGATGAATTAGAATTAGGTTGGGAAGGTGAATGGCAAAATATAGCGATTACCGAATGGGAAGCATCTGGATCGTAACATTTGATCCATCTGTAGGTACAGAAATTCAAAAAACTCGTCCAGCAGTGATAATTTCTGGGACTTTGTTTAACAACCAACGCAGTAAAGTTACAGTTTTACCTTAAATTACAACTAAAAAACCATGTATCTGTTCACATTATCTCACCCAACCATTACGAGCGATATTTAGGGCGATCATGTAAATATTCACTGCACCTGAGAATTATCACCCAGGGCGTAGTTTGTAATAGGATCATACCGAAAAATTTTATATAGGATTTAAGGTTATTCATAATGCTGCAAATTATCCAAGCAACCTGTACCAACGGTGAACTTATTTTGAATGAAAAACTAAGTTCCGAATTAGAAGGTAAAACCATACAAATAATGATTCTCGAACCCAGCGAATCTACACAACCAATAGATTCTCAAGAATCGAAAATACAGCAATTCTTAGCGCGAGTTAATAACTACTCCTTCCCACTTCCCCCAGACTACAAATTTAATCGAGAAGAAATTTATGACAGATAATATCATAAATAATATCTTTCTCGATAGCAATCTCTGGATTTATCTCTATGCTAAAAATCCGCCAGAAAAATCTCAGCAAGTTGCAGAAATAATTAAAAATAATTTAATTATTCATCTCTGCTAGTTAGCACTCAGGTTTTAGGAGAATTATTTCATGTTTTAACTAGAAAAAAATTCACATCAAAAACAGATGCAATTACAATCATATCAGATATAGTGAATACTTTTCCGGTTCAGGCAATTAACACAACAGAAGTTATACAAGCATTAGAAATCAATGCAAAATATAACTACTCTTATTGGGATAGTTTGATTATAGCTACAGCTTTATTAAGTGAATGTTCCATCATTTACTCAGAAGATATGCAACATAATCAACTAATAGAGAATAAGGTAAGAATTATCAATCCATTTGTTTGATTTCATATCTTTTTAATTCCTGTAGGGTGGGTTATCAACAATATAACCCACCATTAATAACCCTACTAGCTATTGATATCATTGCATACTTGATGGGATTGAATTTACCAATGTTTCAAATTGATTATTTTCTTCAAAAAAACATAAAGCATCTTTACTTAACACGCTTCTTCTTCCAAATTAACCCACTCGTCAACCAATTCTAAATCACGTTCTGCTCTTTGAATAGCTCCTTGTTTTAACTGTTCTTTGAGATTAGTAAATTTGTGATAATTACCATTTGCATATTCATCACGGACTAATTGAATTTCTTTTTTAGTCTCTTCATTTTCTCGCCAACTTTCCTCTTTAGCATCAGCGATCGCTTCATCAAGAATCTGCCAAAGGTGCTGTTTTTCTGATAAACTTAGTGCATTTAAGGAGTTAATTAGTAACTCCATCGGAATGAATAGATTTAAGCCAGTCTGTGACATAGTTTTTATCATGATGTGATAATTTCTTTACATTATATCAAATACGAATAGTTTTTTCTACCAATGGCAGAAAATGACAAAAACCGCGATGATATAAAAAGTACATTCAAGAATTCACATTATGAAAAGTATGAATATTTCCTTACCGGACACCATGGGCGATTATATAGAACAACAGGTAGCGCAAGGAGGTTACAGCAGCGAAGCGTGAATATTTGCGGGAATTAGTGCGACAAGACCAAAAACAAAAAGCAAATGAACAACGACAAACCCTGCTTTGAGGAGGATTAAACTCAGGAAATGCAACAGAAATGACTGCACAAGATTGGGAAGATATTTGTCAAGCAGTATAATAGTAATAACATAATTCAAAAAAGGCATTAATTATGGATATCAAACTTGCAGAAATATCTCAAGAAATTAACCGCTTACCAGAAGAAGCGCAAATCTTACTACTAGATTTTATTCAACTACTCAAAAAACGTTATCCACAACCAGAAAATCATCATCAAGAAAAAACCATCTATGAAAAATTTGATGAAATTGGATTAATTGGTTGTTGTGGTGTGGAAGAAAATTTATCAACTACATATAAAGACGTTCTATCTAATACATTACCCAACAAATATGATCATAGTTGATACAGGATTTTGGTTAGCTCTTATTGATCAAAAAGACACCTACCACGAAAGAGCAAAACAGGCTTTAAAAAAATACAATGAACCTTTAATTACAACATGGTGTGTTGTCACAGAAACCTGTTATCTTTTGCTAACTCGCAAAGGAGTTCAAGCTCAAGTTACTTTTTTAAATAGTCTGGAACAAGAATTATTTACAGTTTTTAATTTAGAATCTCACCATACTCCACGCATTATCCAATTAATGGAAAAATATGCTAATCTACCGATGGATTTAGCTGATGCTTCCCTAGTAATTTTAGCAGAACATTTAGGACATGGACGCATTTTTTCAGTAGATCAGCGTGACTTTAATACCTATCGTTGGAAACAAACTTATCCTTTTGAAAATTTGCTATTTTGAGTTAATTAAAAACTGATACATCAGGAAACATTCACCTGCGCTGAGAATTATCACCCGAACCATTTTAACTAATTTCAATAGGTGAAATATTTTTCCATTCTTCAGATTCATTTTTTGCACACCAAAGGTCAAACTTCTGTTGAAGATTTAACCAAAGTTCCGGCGTAGTTTGAAAAGCACTTGCTAACCGCAAAGCAATATTAGGTGTTACACTTGCACGTTCATTCACAATTTCCGAAACTGTTTTGCGAGACACACCTAAAATATTAGCCAATTCCGTCACCGTCATATTTAAAGGTTCTAAATATTGACGTTTAATCAAAGCACCTGGATGTCTAGGTTTTCTGTTAGTATTCATATTCATAATCCTAATGATAATCCTCGTAATTTACGTCGTAAGCATCCCCATCTTGAAAAACAAAAGTTAAACGCCAATTACCAGAAACCGTAACTGAATATTCACCTTTTCTATTTCCTATTAATTGATGAAACTTAGAACCAGGAAAATTCATATCTTCAGCTACAGATGCAGCATCTAGTCTATCTAATAAATCTAACAGTTTTTCAGCATGATTCGGATTAACCCCACTTCTATTATCATCTTCAAACAGCTTTCTTAACCCCTTATGCTTGAAATTTCTAATTATAAGTAAAATAACAATATCTACTGTAAACTATAAGGTTACACTTGTCAATCCATAACATACGCTAAATTTGGTAATTTTGAAAACTCATTGATTAATATTTACAATACTTTACAAATCATCATCACTGTTATCATGGCAGTAATTAGGTTAGGTTGACGCAAAGAAACCCAACATAACCCACTGTTAATAACCCTAAATTACAACCAAAAAACCCTGTGTATCTGTTCACATTATCTCACCCAACCATTACGAGCGATTACTAGAGCGATAGCGAAGCGCTGCTGTAAGTAGTTCGCAGCATGACAGATACACCACCGAAAGATTCACCTCACCTGAGAATTATCACCTGACCATGAGTTATAATCAAGATTAAAGTCATAACCATAAAATTACTATGACTATCCAAACCTTAGACAAAACCACCACAATTTCCGAACAGCAATTTCTTCTACCTGGCCATTACACCTGGAAAGAATTTGAAATAATAGAAACCTTAACCGCAGACGCAGCAGGTTTGCGGATAACTTATCTTGATGGGTACATCGAATTTATGACGCTGAGTGAACAACATGAAATGATTAAAACCATTCTTGGTTTTTTACTAGAATTATATTCCTGTGAAATAGGCATAAATCTGATTCCAGTAGGTAGTGCTACTCGTCGCGCAAAAGAAAAAAGTGCTTCCTTTGAACCTGATGAATCTTATTACATCGGAGAGAAAAAAGCAAATCCAGATTTAGCAATTGAAATTAATATTACCAGTGGCAGTATTGATAAACTTGAAAAATACAAACGGTTTAATATTACCGAAGTCTGGTTTTGGGAAAATAATCAATTGTCTCTATATTATCTTAAAAATGATAATTATGAGCAAATTAATCAAAGTGAATTATTGCCAGATTTAGATATAGATTTATTGGCGAGTTGTGTTTTAATGCCTTCCATTATTGATGCAAGAACAGCATTTATTAAAGGTATTAAAAAGTAGTAGTTTGTAGGTTGGGTTGACACAAGGAAACCCAACAATACCCACCATTAATAACACTAAATTCCAACCCAACAGCCCTGTATCTGTTTACATTATCTCACCCAACTATCACCAACTATCTTGTAAACAAGAGAAGATAATGAACTATTAGCCAAGAAAATGGGTACTACTTTTTATAAACATCACGACGATGCTTACACTGAAGAAGTAAAACAATTAATTGCTCATCTTGAATTTCATAAACCAAACGATAATCTCCTATTCTAATCCGATATTCATTGTCATATCCTTTCAAGTTGACAACCCCATCAGGACGAGGTTCTTTCGCAAGTTGGGAAATCTTATCATATACACGCTCTTGTATATTATTAGGAAGATTATCTAATTGTTTTTGAATAGATTTAGTGATAATAATATCGTAAGTCATAGTATCTATTTTCTCTGATTTAGATACTGTTCAAAAGTCATATATTCCCCATTTGCATATTCATCACGGACTAATTGAATTTCTTTTTTTGTCTCTTTATCTTCTCGCCAACTTTCCTCTTCAGCATCAGCAATAGCTTCATCAAGAATCCGCCAAAGTTGCTGTTTTTCTGATAAACTTAGCGCGTTTAAAGAGTTAATCAGTAACTCCATCGGAATGAATAGATTTAATCCACTTTCTGACATAGTTTTTATCATAATGTGATGATTATTCTAATTATATCAAATGATGGTGGATTAGTCTATACAAACCCTGTATCTGTTCCCATCATCTCACCCAACCATCACCAGCTATCATCTAAATAAGAGAAGACAATAGAACCATCATAGATACACCAACGAAAAATTCACCTCACTTGAGAATTATTTAGAAGCAGAATTATTAGAACAATCTCAAAATATTTTGCGGCGATATCTGAGTTTAAATAACAATTGATTGTCTTATGTTACACAGTAATTGTAAGCGTGATTCTTTCCCCTGGAAGCGTGGGGAAACTACAGCTAGTGCGGGTGAGTTGATGGCTTTTAATGGCTTGACTGCGGAGGCGTTGACTAAGCGGGCTATTGAGTTGGTGCATTAATATCATATTTTGATTTTGTAGGGTGTGTTAGCGATCGCTAATTCACCTGACAACAGGTTGAAAGCATATTCATAACAGATGTATCTACCAGTTTATAAGATATCTGTTTATTCACATATTTCATAATAGAATCAATAATTTCTTGTTGCAAAATTTCACATAATGCTTTTTGATTATCTTCCTTTATTTCTAATACTAATTCTTGAGTTTTCCAAGAGATATCTTTCATAGTATCTTCATCAGGTAAAATTACAGGAGTTTTTAAAATATATTTAGCAGAATTATTAGCAGATGGATTAATAGATTTTAAACATAACCAAAAAACCGGAGAATTACAATAAGCTAATAGAAAATATAAATCAACAGAAGATTTAGGAAAAATTCCTACTATAGATTGGTCAAAGAGACTTTCCTCAATTAATGCTGCTGTAGGACGTTTAGATGTTACCATTGGAAAACCAATTCCTGTTTTAAAGTAGTAGGAAGAATTTTGAAATCTTGATTTTTTATTATTTTTATAATATTCAACAGTTTCCCAACTCCAATCTACATACCATTGAGTAGGTTTAATGAAATTAAAACCACCACCTTTAAGAATAGGAATAAAATGTTTTGTTCCTGCTATTCCCTGTAAAGGATTTTGTAATGTGGAAGGTGTAGATTCAATAGCATTAGGATCAACCAATAAATAATCGGTAGAACCTTTAACAGAAGTTGATGCTTTACGCAAGAATATTTTATCATTTCCTGAATAAAACCCTGTTACACAGTCAGCAATATCAGCCATTTTAGTTATATTATTTGATAATTTATGAAAAACTGATTCATTAGCCGATATAGGAATAGATAGAGATTCACTATTAAAAATATCTTTCTGAATGATATTATTACCATTAGATTTCATATTTGGAGATTCTGTAAAATCCCCCAAAGAGTCAACAAATCTTACAGAAAAAGAATGGTTGTATTTCGGTTTCTCAGCACGGATAGAAATAATACAAAGACCAGCATAACCAAATGAAATACCAGGAAATAGAGATGAACGAAAGACATCTATACTTTCAATTGTAAATTGTTCGAGAATATAACGTCTAATAGTAATATAACTGTGAAGATACAAAAAAGTGTCAGGAATAATAAATACAAGTCTTCCTTTTTCTGCAAGTAATTTGAGACAACGTAGCAAAAAAACAGTATATGTCTCTTTAATATAAAATCCCGGATATTTTCTTTTTAATTCTGTACGACGATCATATTCTTGCCAACCTCCATAGGGAGGATTACCTAAAATTTTCGTAAATTTATAACCAAAATATTCACATAGATCTAAATCTCGGCAAAAAATTGTGTCACGCTCTCTTATCTCTACATTTTTAAATTGGCTAAACTTTAATCTGAGTTTTTTTGCGGATTCAGGATGTAATTCATAAGCAACAGATGATATATTTTTATTAGTTTGAAGTGCTGCTTCTAAAAGATGTCCTTCCCCAGCAGATGGTTCAAGTAGTTGATCATGATTCTCTAATTTCAAAAGTGAAACCATATAAGAAGATAAAGATTGATCTGATGTCAAATAAATTTGGTATTGATCTCTATATTTTGTTTCCATTACCATTGTAAAT
This sequence comes from Anabaena sp. FACHB-1391, assembly GCF_014696755.1. NCBI lineage: Bacteria > Bacillati > Cyanobacteriota > Cyanophyceae > Nostocales > Nostocaceae > Anabaena > Anabaena sp. FACHB-1391. Next base: position 95,388 of record NZ_JACJQS010000014.1, read on the forward strand.
ATCCCATTAAATCAGATTTCTGAAGATCACTTACTGTTGTACTTAATAAATCATTTTTGGTTGATTTAGTAGCAAGTGAGTTGGGTTTACTTGCGTCAACCCAACAATACCCACAATTAATAATCCTAAATTACAACCCAAAAACCATTTAAGGATCTTCTGGAAACACCCATTTCGGTGGTTCTGTCATTTTTTTCCGCAATCTTTCTTCAGCTATTTCTAGCATTTTGTCTAGGGAAGTTTCGGAGATAAATTTTGAAGTTGATTCTCTAAACTCGATATTCGGACATTTATCACCTAAAACACACCCGTTAACACAGGCTTCAGCACAGTTAATTTTTTGTTCCATAATTAATTCCTCAAGAATTTTTACTATTATTGGTAATGGGTAATTACCTCATTTCTTTCTTAAACTAGTGTACTGTAGAGGTTTAAGATTGCGCTTTTCCTCTATCCCTGAAGTAGAATAACCCTTCATGTCCGAATTATTGGCTAATACTGGAACTATTGCGGCGATCGCTACTGCTGTTGTCCCTCAACAAGGTAGTGTAGGTATTGTGCGGGTTTCTGGTGATCATGCCATAGCCATCGCTCAAACTCTATTTTATGCCCCGGGGCGACAAATTTGGGAAAGTCACCGGATTCTTTACGGTTATATCCGTCAACCTCAAACAAAGCAAATTATTGATGAGGCTTTATTATTGATCATGAAAGCCCCCCGTTCTTTTACCCGTGAAAATGTCGTAGAATTTCATTGTCATGGAGGAATTATAGCGGTACAACAAGTATTACAATTATGCTTAGAAAATGGCGCAAGATTAGCCCAACCGGGAGAATTTACTTTAAGAGCATTTTTAAATGGTAGATTAGATTTAACCCAAGCGGAAAGTATCGCTGATTTGGTGGGAGCAAAATCACCTCAAGCTGCTCAAATGGCTTTGGCTGGGTTACAGGGTAAATTAGCCGAACCTATTCGCAAATTACGGGCTAATTGTTTGGATATTTTGGCAGAAATTGAGGCCAGAATTGATTTTGAGGAAGATTTACCACCTTTAGATCAAAAAAGAATTATTACCGAAATTGAGCAAGTGACCGGGGAAATTAGTCAATTATTAACCACAAAAGACAAAGGTGAATTATTACGAACTGGTTTAAAAGTGGCGATAGTGGGGCGGCCCAATGTGGGAAAATCAAGTTTATTAAATGCTTGGAGTCGGAGCGATCGCGCCATTGTCACAGATTTACCAGGAACAACCCGTGATGTGGTAGAATCTCAATTAATTGTAGGAGGAATTCCCGTACAGGTGCTAGATACAGCGGGGATTCGGGAAACAACAGATCAAGTAGAAAAAATTGGTGTAGAGCGATCTCATCGTGCTGCTAATGCTGCTGATTTGGTATTATTGACTATTGATGCTACCGCAGGTTGGACACCAGCAGATCAAGAAATTTATGTACAAGTAAAACACCAGAATGTAATTTTAGTAATTAATAAAATTGACCTGATTTCATTAGCAGAACAAGAAAACCTTAAATCCCAAATTCTAAATCCTAAATCCCAAATTGTCACAGCCGCAGCCATAAATCAAGGAATTGATCGGTTAGAAATGGCGATTTTAGAAATAGTTCAAGCCGGAAAAGTTCAAGCCGCTGATATGGATTTAGCAATTAATCAACGCCAAGCAGCAGCTTTAATAAAAGCGAAAAGCGATTTAGAACAACTGCAATTTACAATCACTGAACAATTACCCTTAGATTTTTGGACAATTGATTTAAGAGGTGCAATTCAAGCATTAGGAGAAATCACTGGTGAAGAAGTTACAGAATCAGTTTTAGATCGAATTTTCAGTAGGTTTTGCATTGGTAAATAAATCAGATCAGTTCATATTTTTTATTCAGTAATATCGCTATTTTAATATTTCCTAACATTTAGTTGTATTGGGATTTTCAAATTTCCCAGGTTCACTAACGAACAATTGATTTAAAATCACCTTACCTGAAGGATCTATTACCTCTAATCTGATCAATTCCCGTTGCACAATTTGCCAAGAAACTCGATATTTATATTTAGCATTGATCCATGTGAATACCGGACGCGCTTGAGTACCAGATGCTTTAGCCCCAATTAAACAAATTTGTTTACCTGTTTTTAGATTTAAGTTTTTGTAGTAATATTTACCTTGAGCTTTCCAAAGTGTTAAATTCCAACTGGGTGGTTGTAGTTGTCCTTCGACATCAAAAAATTTTCCCTCTGGAAAAGCAAGATTAGCTACAGCTTGACTCGGAACACAAACATCTGCAACTATGGGTAAAGAAAGACCCAAAACTAAGGAGAGTGCTATTCCTTTGATTTGCATAATTAATTATTACCTCAAATACTAATATTACTAATATTACTCTTCTATTTTTTACAGCAACTCGATTTTAGTTGTAATACTTAATTTTAAGTGTATCATGCCTTGCATAAATATTAAATATTGTATTAAATATTGTCATAAAACTTTAAATAATCCATTATATGTAAAGAAAGTTGTGGAAGCATTGCGGTTTGTAACTATTTTGTACAACTACTAGGCATAATCCTTTAGACTAGGTTTCCATAGAAATATCAAACATTGAAGAATAATCAAAAGTCAAGGTTAAAACTGAAATTTAGTTCTAACCTTGCTGTTTGTAAATTCATAATTTACGCAATTTTCATAGCAATGGCTATCGCACTTTCCAGTTCATCCTGTAGTAAAGTTGTGAGGATAAACACCTCCTGTACTGTTTTACCTTGACGCGCAATGATTTTATAACCACCGCGAATGGGTACAGACACACGCAACTGCATTTTTGGAGCATGACCCCTGGCTCTCCCAATTACCGCAGGTGTGACAGTGAGAATGCCATTGTGTTGGCACAAGCGTTCTAAAATGGGAATTAGACCGGGAATATGGGTAGAGTGATTCCAAACAAGTCTACCATCGGTGGGTTTAGACATATTAGACTGGTTCCAGGGGAGCCATTGTCAACCCAGCGCGACGTAGTTGCTGGTGGTATAATTCCGCTGGTTCTTGGGGTCCTGTCCAGACAATTGCTCGTCCTTCGTAGTGGACCTGATTAGTCAGATCCCACGCGCGATCGCTCGACATACCGGGAATATACTTCATTAAGCATTCAGCGACGTGCTGAAAAGTGTTAAAATCATCATTCAAGACAATCACCTTATAATTAGGATAGGTTTTGCGAGTCACTTGATTAACCCGGTCAGGTGTCACAGTTGGTGCTGAGACCATAGTATACACATCCACAAGTTTTGTCACCATAGAAAAATGAGCCAAAAACGAATTTGTTCAAACTAAGATTACAAATAACTAGTTTAATCTATTGCTGGCTGGGTTAGTAGTCAAGCACAAGCCGATAATATGTCAAAATAATATTTGGTTAAGGTAAACCATTTGATTTCATGATTAAGCTGTTGAAGGTAGAAGCCGTTTCTTCTGGTTTTCCAGAAGCGGGAAAAACTAAAACACTCTTAATAGCAGGGTTATTTACTATTTCTTTTAAACGATGGAATTGTTTCTCAGTAATAGCAATTCCTGCCGAATTTTTCACATAATTTAATTCCTCTGGAAAATTAGCATCATTATAAGCTTGAATAAATACCCGATCAACATTCCATTTTTGCCAATCAGCCGCGAAATATCGTGTAGACCAATAGGGGTTATGATGGCAAATATCAAAACTAAAGTTAAAAAATCTGATCCCAACTCACAATAATCATCGGGGTTTACACAGTAAACCCCAAAAAGACTAAATTTACCGCCAATCATCCCAATTTTCGTTAAAAATAGAAGTATCAGGAAAAGCCGTAGGATTACCATTTTCCGTCAAAATCTGTTTTAAAATTTCTAATTGCGGTTCTTGTCTAGGTAAATCATTAACTAATTCATAGGGGTCAATTCCTTGTTTTAAAGCAAAACTAGCCACAGTTCCCGCAGCAGCACCAGAAGACCATTCAAAAGAATGAACTCGATAAGCAGCAGCAGCAATATGACTAGTAGCAATACTTTTTCCTCCTACCAATAAATTATCAATTTTTTGGGGAATCATTGCCCGGAGTGCAATTTGGAAAGGATAAGCAAGACCCGCACCTCTTCTTTCTCCTGCACGTTCCGTATTACCAGGTAGTTCCGCTGGAGTTTTTGTCATACAAGGATGAAAATCTATCGCATAATGACCAATACCTACAGCGTCAGGATAAATTGTAGAGCGACTTCTGCGAACAACTTTTTCTGGGGAAATTTTACCCATAATTACAGATGTTACTTCTAAACCAGCCACTGTTGCTTTTAAATTACGATACATATTTGCTGGGAGATTTTTTTGATAATATTCATCATTATAATTACGACGAGAAATATCAACTTCCCAAATCCCAAAACCTTCCGGTTGTCCCCAACTGGGACGGCCAATAATACGTCTTCCTTCCCTCATATAGGGGTATTTAGATAAACCATGAACCGTCCCCATAGGTGAATCTAAACCTGTTAAAAAACGAATATTTGTTTGCGGTTGTTTTACTCCTTCTCCTAATTGAGAATCTGTAGTTCCTGCATACAACCAATAAAAATAAGAAAAAGCCTTTTCTTCAGCTTTGCGGAGGGTTTCTGTGCGTAGTCCACCTTGCCAACCTCCTGGTTTTAACTGTCCAGAATTTTCTAATTGTTGACGAGTGTAAATCAGATTATCTGCGGCTGTTCCTGGACGGTAATCATTTCCCCAAGTCCAGTTTTGCATGGAAATATCCCCTGGTGTGGGTACGGTAAATTTCACACCATTAAATTTAGTTAATTGTCCTGTTTGGGGACTCCAAATTCGGCGATAGGTAAATACTAAATCAAAGTTTGCTAATCGTTTTAATTCATAACTAAAATATGGTGCATATTGGGAATAAAATGACGGCATTGTGATTTGTTGCGGTGATTTTGTTGCCTCCATAGCAAAGGTATAAGTAAACCCTTGAGTACAATAAGGATCATTAGTTGTGCTAGAAGATGAAGGTTCAAGGTGAGAAAGTGCATCAATTCCTAAACGGTAGGGAACATCTGCTAAAGCAATAATTTCCCCGGTTTCACTTGTGTCTATAACGTACCATTTGCCAAACTTATTGGGAGTTGGTTTAGGAAGAAAACGAATAATAGTTTTACTCAACAAAGATGAGTTTTCATAACTATAAGCATCGGCAATGGTTTGGGATAAAGTATTAGTATTTAAAGGTGGTGTACCTGGTAGTGGTTGATGTTGAATTGCGATCGCATTATTAATAATTTTGCCATCTTGACTAATTTCTAAATCTTTAATTACTGTATTCGGAAAAAATTGTAATTTTCCCTTACCTTTCTTTTCGGCATCTTTGAGCATTTGTGTGATCATATTATGAGCATCACTAGGAAGAAAACAGGAATCACTTACCCAACATTCACCAGGGTTAAGTTTACCATATTTACGTTGAATACGGTTTCTTAATTCCAAATATCCACGGGAATAGAATTGTTTAGATCGTTGAGTTGGTCTTTCGTCTAATGCAGATGTCCCTTGAGAGGAAATTTGTCCCCCCAACCAGTCGGTTATTTCTGTTAAACAAACTGTTCTTCCCGCAAGTAAGGCTTCATAAGTTGTTGCTACTCCTGAGAGTCCACCACCCACGACTAGAAGCTCACAGTTGACCGTTTTATCTGGAGTCCGTGGAGGAGTGGCTGTAACCGCATAAGGAGCGAGGAATGTGGTAAATAAGCTAAAACTAATGAATGTTTGTAAGCCTTTCTTGTATCTTTGTTTCATGGTTTCTGCACTCTGTACACTACTATGTCAAATTATATAAGGTATCATTGGGAAAAGATTAGTACTTCATTTTACATGATTATGGTACTTAAAGTCCGTGGACTTAAAGACATTAATAGCTTTTAATTGTTTTCATGACAACATCTAACAGTAAAATCGCAAAATCTGTTAATATCAAAAAAACCTAAAAATCCAGTAACCTGACACTAATCATCTATGATAGAGGGAATATAAGCACACCATTGTAAAAACTAACTACCGACTAGGGAAAATTGTCATGAAGAACAAAAACCCCATATTCTCAAATCTAGCTTTAAAAAGTACCATTTTCCTTTCACCTTTAGTGCTATTAACGGCTTTTATTAGTCAAAGCATTGTACCATCTGCTACCGCTCAGGTACTATCAAATCAGCACCAGGAAAAATTAGCGCAAAAACCAGTCAAATCTGATTTAGAAATTGCCTTTACTCGCACAAATACTTTAATCAATATTTGGTTAACTATTTTAAGTTTATTTCCTGTAGCTTTAATTGCGGTATTATGGTTTTTTCGTCGAGCTATAATTAGGGAAATTGTAGAACGAGGAATGCAACAAATTCAAGGGATTGAAAATTTGCAAACTCAATTAACTACAGTTCAAACAGAAGCTAAAAACCTGATTCGAGAATCTCAAAATACTACGCAAGAATTAGCGCAGGAAGTTGATAATCTTAAACAAAAGATTCAGGGTGAACAAGAAAATTTATCCATTCTTTTATCTGATTTACCTAAATCAAAACAAGAGTTTTTAACAGCTTTGGAAATTGAGGTGAAATCTGCTCAAGAAAATATCAGTAATTTAGAGTTTACATTGAATACTCAATTAGAACGATTAAATTTATCTGCTCAACAGCAAAAAATTACAATTGACAATATCAAAAAGTTAGAAACTGATTTATTTTCTGAATTTATCAAACTCAAGTTAGAAGTGGAAAATCAAAAAGATATTGCTATTATTGACATTGAAAAATCTCGCAGTAATTTAATATCTCAATTTCAGTTAGTAGAGTCAGAATCTCAACAACAAAAATATCAGACTTTTGAGAATTTAGTCAAATTACAAGTAGAATTTACCAGTGAATTATCTCAATTTCAATTAGATGTTAAAAATCAAAAAGATATAGTTATAGAGAATATCGAAAATCTCAATAATCTATTTAAATCTGAAGTTAGTGAATTAAAGACTGATACGCAAATCCAAAAATATCAATTTATTCAGGATTTATCTAGATCCCAAAGTGAATTTTCTCAGCAACTTACAGAATTACAAAATACAGCTATTCAACGACAGCAGCAAATTATAGACAATTTAGAAAAATCCTGCGGAGAATTTACATCTCAGTTTTCAGACATACAAAATCATGTCCAAAAACAGCAAACTACTATTCTGGAAAATCTGCAAAATTTAGAAATTGAATTTTCTCAGCAAATTACAGAATTACAAAATACAGCTATTCAACGACAGCAGCAAATTATAGACAACTTAGAACAATCTGAAGAAGTATTTACATCTCAGTTTTCAGATTTACAAAATGATGTCCAAAAACAGCAAACTACTATTCTGGAAAATCTGCAAAATTTAGAAATTGAATTTTCTCAGCAAATTACAGAATTAGAAAATACAGCTATTCAACGACAGCAGCAAATTATAGACAACTTAGAACAATCTGAAGAAGTATTTACATCTCAGTTTTCAGATTTACAAAATGATGTCCAAAAACAGCAAATTATTACTTTAGAAAATTTGCAGAAATTAGAAATTGATGCTCAACAACGGAAAGATATAATTCTCAAAGAACTAGCGGAAATTACACCTCCCCCATTCATAGAAAAAGCACCAGAACCATTACAACCACAAACTTCTCTTAATGATTATCTAAAAGAAGCAGAAATGCTATTTTTAGAAAAACGTCATCAAGATGCTTTAGCTATTTATGAACAAATCATTAAAATTCAACCTGAAAATCCAGAAAATTGGCTCAAACGTGGTCTAATCTTCAATAGATTAAACCGCTATAAAGATGCTATAATGTCCTATAATCAAGCTATTAAAATTAATCCCGAATATCATCAAGCTTGGTGTGATATTGGTGTATCTTGTGGAAAATTAGGAAAACATCAAGAAGCTTTTAACTGTTTTGATAAAGCTATTCAAATTAAACCTGATGATGGAGTTGCTTGGGTAAATCGTGGTTTATCTTTGGTAGAGTTAGAACGCTATGAAGACGCAATTGCTTCTTTTGATAAAGCTTTAGAATTTCAACCTAATTCTCCTAAAATTTGGCATAAACGCGGTTATACTTTAGTTAGGTTGGGAGAAGATGATCAAGCAATTAGCAGTTTTGATAAAGCACTAGAAATTAAACCTGATTATCATATTGTATATTATCACAAAGCTGCTTGTTATGCACTACAAAGACAAGTTAAATTAGCTTTAGAAAATCTGCAAAAAGCCATTGAATTTAATCCTAATTATCGGGAAGACGCTGGAAATGATATTGATTTTGATCATCTCAAAAATGAGCCAGATTTTCAAGTATTAATTCAGGGTTAAAACTTTTGTTGGGTTTTCATTTAACCCAAACCACAATTTTCTTGAGTTTCTTCTAAAATATGTTCTATGTTAACTAATTAATCTGGAGGATTTAGGATATAATATTTTTGTTTTTGCAAACATTGTCTTATTTGTAATTTAGTTTTCACCTCTTTTTTGTTTATGACTATTCAACTTACTGTTCCGGGAATGTCTTGTTCTGTTTGTGCTAATAAAATCACTAATGCCGTTAAGATTGTTGATGTTAATGCTATTGTGGAAGCTAACCCTCAAACAAAACTTGTCAATGTAGATACTCAAGCTTCGGAAACTGCTATCAAAGAAGCTTTAATTGCTGCTGGTTATCCTCCTTCTTAATGGAATGGTGCGTTCAGCTTTGTGTAACGCACCCTAAATCACATAATGTCTTATTTTCTCAACCAAGTCGCGGGAAAAAAGAAGATTTAGGGGTTGACAATTGATTTAAAATTTGTTATCATGTAAATGACGAGGAAGAACTATTATCAAATAATTAGTAAATAGGCATTTACAGCAAGTTCAGCTTGAGTGAGGTATACTTTATGCGGGCAAGATGCCCGCACCACAGGAGTTTTATCATTAATATCTGTACTTAATAATACTGGAAACTGCTGTATAGTTTGTTTTAACTGACTTAATCTAAATATGGCTTTTATTTTCTCCTTATTCATTCTCGTAAATTTATAAATTAAAATTGTCTCAATTTCTTATATATTTCTATTATTTAATTCTCTGGCTTATTTAATGGCTTTATTTTCTTGAATTTTAGATCATCTAATATTACTTAATAAACACAAAATCAACTTTCATTTTCTGGATCTGATTGACTATTTTGGCCGATTGGATAGTATTTGTGCAAATTGGGTGACAATGTGTTAGAATTATAGCAAAATATGACAACTATTCAAAGTTTATTTGACATAATTTTGTATTTTGTCAAGTTGAAAGCTAAAATCTACATTTTTTGGAGTTTTGGAGTCTATGACAACCTCACAGGAGAGGATTATCCCGACAGATTTGCGAAATGAAATGTCGCGGTCTTATCTAGAATACGCTATGAGCGTCATTGTGGGTCGGGCGTTACCAGATGCTAGGGATGGTCTCAAACCTGTGCATCGTCGCATCCTCTATGCTATGCACGAACTAGGTTTGCTACATGATCGCCCCTTTAGAAAATGCGCCCGTGTCGTAGGGGAAGTATTGGGTAAATATCACCCCCACGGTGATACTGCGGTTTATGATGCTTTAGTACGGATGGCACAGGATTTTTCTATGCGATCGCCCCTCATCAATGGTCATGGTAACTTTGGTTCGGTAGATAATGATCCACCGGCGGCTATGCGGTACACAGAATGCCGATTGCACGCATTAACAAGTGTCGCTCTTCTCCAAGATATTGAAGCAGAAACAGTAGACTTTGCTGATAACTTCGACGGTTCTCAACAAGAACCAACGGTTTTACCCTCCCGCATTCCCCAACTCCTGTTAAATGGTTCTTCGGGAATTGCAGTGGGAATGGCGACAAATATTCCTCCGCATAATTTAGGAGAATTAATTGATGGATTAGTAGCATTAATTCACAATCCTGAAATTACTGACATACAATTAATGCAGTATATTCACGGTCCCGACTTTCCCACCGGAGCGCAGATATTGGGAGTCAGTGGTATTAAAGAAGCTTACACCACAGGTCGCGGTTCAATTACCATGCGGGGTGTAGCCAATATTGAAACCATTGCCCAACGCAACCGTCCCGAACGAGAAGCAATTATCATTACCGAATTACCTTATCAAACCAATAAAGCCGCATTAATCGAAAAAATTGCCGAATTGGTGAATGATAAGAAAATCGAAGGTATTGCAGATATCCGCGATGAAAGCGATCGAGACGGTATGAGAATCGTCATCGAATTAAAACGTGATGCCTATCCCCGTGTCGTTTTAAACAACCTTTATAAGCAAACTCCCCTACAGGCTAACTTTGGGGCGAATATGTTGGCATTAGTCAATAGCGAACCTCAAACCCTTAGCCTCAAACGATTCCTCAGCGTTTTCCTGGACTTCCGCATTTTCTCCATAGAACGCCGTACCCGCTACGAATTACGGAAAGCAGAAGAAAGAGATCACCTATTGCAAGGATTACTAATTGCTCTGTCACAATTAGATGCAATTATTGTTTTAATTCGTCATGCACCGGACGCACCCACAGCCAAAGGAGAGTTAATTACCAATTACGGACTTTCCGAAGTGCAAGCAGACGCAATTTTACAAATGCAGTTGCGACGGTTAACGGCTTTAGAAGCGGATAAAATTCGCCTGGAACACGAAGAATTACAAGTTAAAATCACCGACTTACAGGATATTTTAGCCAGACGGGAACGGGTTTTAGAAATCATCGAAACGGAAATCGGCCAAATTAAAGCCAGCTTTGCTACACCCCGCCGCACGGTTATCACCCATGGAGAAGGAGATATAGATGACATTGACTTAATTGCTAACGAAAAAGCAGTGATTCTGGTTACAGAACAAGGTTACATCAAACGGATGCCCGTCAACACCTTTGAATCTCAAAACCGCGCTACTAGGGGTAAAGCTGGTGCTAAAGTTAAAGATGATGATACCATTGAGCATTTCTTAACTTGCTGTGATCATGATAGCATTTTATTCTTTAGCGATCGCGGAGTTGTCTACTCACTCAAAGCCTATCAAATACCCGTAGGTTCGCGCACCAGTCGGGGGACACCCATAGTCCAAATGTTACCCATTCCCAAGGAAGAGAAAATTACTTCTATTGTCCCAGTAGACGAATTTAGTAGCGAAGAATATCTTGTGATGCTCACCAAAGGCGGTAACATCAAAAAAACCGTCTTAGAAGCATTTAGCCATATTCGCGCCAACGGACTAATTGCCATATCCTTAGAAGAAGGTGACCAACTACGCTGGGTGAGAAGAGCCAGAGTAGAAGACAGTATAATTATCGGTTCACGTCAAGGTATGGCCATTCACTTCCGCTGTACTCATGACCAACTGCGTCCCCTGGGAAGAGCCACCCGTGGTGTAAAATCCATGAAACTCAAGGATAAAGACGAACTCATAGGTATGGATATCCTACCTGCGGCCATTCTCGACACCTTAGATACTAGCACAGAAGTGGAAATAGAAGAAACAGCAGAAATAGAAGAAACCTTAGAAATTGCTGAAATTGAAAATACCGAAGAAACCGCAGAAACCAGTAACAGCAATAGTACCGGACCATGGGTACTAGTCATTACCGTAGGCGGTTATGGTAAGCGTGTTCCTGTTTCTCAATTCCGACTGCAAAACCGGGCTGGTCAAGGTTTAATGGCCACCAAATTCAAGACCCGGAAAACCAAAGACAAACTAGCCACTTTAAGAATTGTCAACAGCGACGACGAAATCATGATGGCCACCAATCGTGGTATTATTATTCGTCAAGCCGTCAATGCAATTTCTATTCAGTCAAGGTCAGCCACTGGAGTTAAAGTGCAACGTTTAGATGAAGATGATGCCATTACCGGAGTTGCGATTGTTCCCCCCGACACTGGTGATAATGGAGAACTAGAGGACGCGGAATAGCTAATTAGCAAGATACCTGACTTCTTGTAGAAGTCGGGGATCTGAATTTTCTGGTATAGCTTTTAAATTTGTGAATTATTAATCGTTTGGTTTCATACATTCAATAGCAACAGCATCAATAAACCTACTTTGATGTTCCACATCAGCAAATGCAGGATCTCTTGAATCATTAAAGCTAGCCTTACGAATTTGTATAAAGCCAGCTTTTGATAATTCATGTTTTAGAGATTTGTAGTCCCACATCCAAAGATGATTGCTATTTCCCAAGAATGATCTTACAACCCACATTCCGCACCCTGAACTGTCACAGATCAAAAAAGCAGAGATAGTAGTACATAATAACTAACGATCAATTAAAGAGAAATAAGCTTAATGAGAATACATATCATTAAAA